>JABUSD010000337.1 GCA_021442845.1 Holdemanella sp. | reverse complement strand
AATTATAATAAGAATAGTATATTTTCGAAAAAGGGGTAGAGATGAAACCATCCGCACTAGCAGGCTTATTATTTACAAGTTTAATGATTTTTATAACGCTTGGTTATTTTGCAGATGAATATCTGCATACAACACCTATATTTACATTGATAGGTTTTGCATATAGTCTGTTTGGCAGTTTCTATCTATTCTATAAGAAGAATAGGGATAGTCATGAGTGAGTTTGAAACAATGGGAAAAAAGATCCTTAAGATATCTTTTATTCTAGCTATAATAGCCAGTCTTATCGCATTAATCATCTTTCGAAGCTGGAAGGTGTTCATTGGTGTTCTGATTGGCTGTGGTATTGCCCTTGTGGGATTTGGGATGATATCTAAATTCTCATTTGGCATTACCGGAGATGTTGATGCTGCTACCAAGCAGGGAAGATCCAATTATATGATCCGATATGGATTCTATACCGTGACATTTCTTGGATGTGCTCTAATTGGCATTCCCGTCTTATCGCTGTTTGCAGGTTTTATGTGCCATAAAGGCGCTATCGTATTATATGCTCTAATGGAAGGGAGAGATTCTAATGAGTGATGTAAGTTCAATTGTCTTTACATTTGGAAACACGAAGTTTGTCCTGCACCAGTCCATTCTAGTTTGGCTGGTATTATGTGTCATCTTTGGAATCCTATTTGTCTGGGCAGGAAAGCAGATTGAAAAGGCCGATCCGATGAAAAAGCCAACAGGTATTGTCTGGTTATCGGAAGAGGCGCTTGGCCTTGTCTATTATGTAGTCAAAGGAAATCTTAGAGAAACAACAAGAAGATATGTTCCTTTATTTGGAACTCTGATACTGATGATGTGTGTCAGCAATCTGATTGGTCTAGTTGGTTTACAGAATCCAACCAGCAACATCAGCTTTAATGCGACACTCGCTGTGACAATGTGGGTCATGATTCAGTATAACGGGTTCAAAAAAGGTGGGATTCTGGCTCGTTTAAAAGAGTTGACAGAGCCTATGGTTATTTTAACACCATTGAATATCATTGGTGAATTCGCTACTCCAATATCGCTGACAATGCGTTTATTTGGAAATATTCTGGCCGGAAGTATCATTACGATGCTTGTATATACATTGATAAAGAAAATTATGCCTTGGGGTGTTCTTGGCTTTATCTTTACACCATTCCTGCATGTGTATTTTGATATCTTCTCGGGAGTAATACAAACATATATCTTCTTTACGTTGTCGTCTTATTTCTTAGGACAGCAGGTATCAAAGGAAGAAGCTTAGGAAAAAGGAGGAAAAAACAATGGAATTTAATGAATTTTTCGTAAAGGGTATGGCTTGCTTAGGTGCTGGTATTGCGATGATTGCTGGTCTTGGGCCTGGTATTGGTCAGGGTATCGCAGCAAGTAGAGGTGCTGAAGGGGTTTCACGTAATCCGGATGCATCTGGAAAAATCCAGTCTATCATGGTATTGGGTATTGCCTTAGCTGAAACAACAGGTATCTATTCCCTTGTAATCGCAATCTTGTTGATTTTTATTAAAGGATAATAAACATGGATGGATTTAATGTAGAAAACTATCTGCGTATCTCCTTGACAGATGTTGTCTTGGTTTGCATTTCTACATTGATTATTGTACTGGTTGCTAAGAAGTTCTTCTGGGATAAATTGTTAGCTTTCATCGATGCTCGTCAGAATATGATTCAGGAGAATATCGATTCTTCTTATCAGATTAAGAAAGAAGCAGAGAATGTTAAGGAACAATATGAAGAAAAGATGAAAAATGCAGGGCAGGAAGCGCATTCGCTTATGGAATCCGCTCGTGCTAGTGCAAATCAGGAGAAGATGCAGATTATTGAAGAAGCACAGAATGAAGCTTCTCGAATTAAAAAACAGGCGAAAGAAGATATTGAACGAGATAAACGAAACGCTGAAAAAGAAATGCGACAGGTTATCAGTGATGTTGCAATTGAAGCAGCGAAAAAGCTTGTTCAAAAAGAAATGGATGAAGACATCCAGAAGCAATTCGTGGATGACTTTATTGAACAGGCAGGCGATAAACAATGGTAGAATCGCTAAGACCATATAGTGAAGCTTTGTATGAATTGGCAAAGGATGCTGGTAAGGTTGACTTTTATATGGAAGAGTTAAAAGCCTTAAAGGATATCTGGAATGAAAATAGTGATTTTTCAAAAGCTTTGTCACATCCAAAGATCACGCGTGTTCAAAAAAAGGAATGGATTTCCAATTTGTTTGAAAAGAATCTGGATACGCTTTTATATCGCTATCTACTTGTCTTGACAGACCATGATAAGGTTTCTGACATGAAAGGCATTTATGATGCTTATGTGGAATGTTATCGCGATGATCACAACATTGAAGTGGTTAAAGTTGAGAGTGCAACAAAGTTAAGTGATGAACAGGTGCAATCCATCAAGGATATGCTTGAAAAGAAATTGGATAAGAAAGTTGAACTTGCTATTTCAGTGAATGATGAACTGATGGCAGGTATTCGTGTTCAAACAAAAGATTTAGTATTGGATAACACTCTATTATCGCGTTTCAATGCGATGAAAGAGAAGCTAAATGCTTTAGACTAGAAAGGATGATACTATGAGTTTAAACCCAGCTGAAATCAGTAAATTGATTAAAGCCCAAATTCAAAATATCGACCAGGATCTAGAAATGAATGAAAGTGGTACAGTTCTAAGCATTGGAGATGGAATCTCTACTGTTTATGGATTAAAGAGTGCCATGATGAGTGAATTGTTAATATTCCCACACGATGTCTATGGAATGGTTATGAACCTTGAAGATGACCATGTAGGTGTTGTATTAATGGGTGACAATCCCGATATCAAAGAAGGAGACATTGTAAAACGTACAGGTAAAATTGTTGAGGTACCTGTAGGGGATGCAATGCTAGGTCGTGTTGTAAACGCATTGGGACAGCCAATTGATGGAAAAGGTCCAATTGAAACAACAAAGACACGTCCTGTTGAACGTGTAGCACCAGGTGTTATGACAAGAAAGAGTGTCGGTGTACCGCTTCAGACAGGATTAAAAATCATTGACTCTATGATTCCTATTGGTCGTGGTCAGCGTGAGTTGATCATTGGTGATAGACAGACTGGTAAAACAGCCATCGCAATCGATACAATCCTGAACCAGAAGGATACAAATGTGAAATGTATTTATGTTGCGATTGGACAGAAGGCTAGTACCGTTGCTCAGATTGTGCGTAAATTAAGTGAAGCCGATGCATTAAAATATACAACTATTGTTGTATCCACTGCATCTGAAGCAGCTCCACTTCAATATTTAGCTCCATATGCAGGATGTGCCATTGGTGAAGAATGGATGGAACAGGGACAGGATGTATTAATCGTCTATGATGATTTGAGTAAACATGCGGTAGCTTATCGTACAATGTCTTTATTGTTACGTCGTCCTCCAGGACGTGAAGCATTCCCAGGGGATGTATTCTATCTACATTCTCGTCTATTGGAAAGAGCGGCTCGTTTAAATGAAGACTATGGTGGTGGTTCTTTAACCGCTTTGCCAATCATTGAAACACAGGCTGGTGATATTTCTGCCTATATTCCTACGAATGTAATTTCCATTACAGATGGACAGATTTTCTTACAGACAGATATGTTCAATGAAGGAACACGTCCAGCGGTAGATAGCGGTTTAAGCGTTAGCCGTGTTGGAAGTGCTGCCCAGATTAAAGCGATGAAACAGGTAGCTGGTTCATTGAAACTAGAATTGGCACAGGCAAGAGAAATGGCAGCTTTTGCGAAGTTTGGATCGGATCTGGATGCAACGACAAAAGCGATTCTAGAGCATGGTGCCCGTTTAAAACAGCTATTGGTTCAGAAACAATACGCTCCACTTCGTGCAAGTGAACAGGTTGTTTCCCTATATGCTGCAAAGAATAAATATCTTAAATCCGTTGCGGTAGAAGATGTAAGTTTTTATGAAGAAGGATTGTTGAACTATATCCGTTCACAATACCCATTCATTTTAGATCAGATTGAATCAAGAAAATCAATTGATGAAGAAATAGATGCCCAATTAAAGACGGCTTTGGATGCGTATGCCAAAGAATTTGCCTTAGTAGAAGGTAGTCATTAGTCATGGCACAGAATAGACAAGCGATACAGGCACGTATTCGTTCTGTAGATTCTACAAAGAAAATCACGCGCGCTATGCAGCTGGTTGCTGCAAGCAAATTGAATCGCCAGAAACAGGCAATGGAAGAGAATAGAGAATACGCCAATGCACTGTCTGAGATGTTAACAGTCGTATTGCAGGCAGGTATGAAGAATTCTATTTACCTTCAGGAAAATGAAGGGAAACCAGCCTATATCTTTGCGATTACAAGTGATATGGGACTTTGTGGTGGATATAATGCCAATATTCAAAGGCTTATTCAAAGTCATGTAAGTCCAGAGGATAAGGTAGTCATGATTGGAACACGTGGTGCAAACTGGATTCGTTCAAGAAACTTTAATGTGATTGATGAACTGGTTGACCTGGATTTTGATAATGATTATGCTTCACTTTCAAAAAAGATGGATGAAGCGCTACAATTATTCGAAAACAAAGAAATTTCAAGTATAAAGATTCTTTATACATATTTTAAAAACACATTGACATTTGTACCGGAAATGATGAATGTTCTTCCTGTTGAACAACCGGAAGAAAAGGAAACAAAATCAAATGCCGTCATGCTGTTTGAACCAGGACAGGAAGAAATGATGAAACAGGTTATTCCGCTAATCTGCAAATCCACTTTATATGCCAAGTATCTGGAAAGTAAAACAAGTGAACAGGCATCGCGTCGAATGGCAATGGAAAGTGCCACAGATAATGCGCAACAGCTTCGTGATGAATTGTCATTTGCATTCAATCAGGCACGACAGGCTGCGATTACGCAGGAAATCACTGAAATCGTCAGTGGTTCGAATGCGATTTCTTAAGGAGGTAACTAATGAGTCAGAATATTGGAAAAGTTGTTCAGGTTATTGGTCCCGTAGTAGACGTTGCCTTTGCGGAAGACAGATTACCTGATCTATTAACGGCGATTGAAATTCCTAGAAAAGACGGAGACTCTTTGATTGTTGAAGTGGCACAGGGAATTGGAGCAGACCGTGTACGCTGTGTTGCCATGGGCTCAACAGATGGTCTTGTTCGCGATATGGATGCCATCGATACAGGAGGTCCAATCAAGGCTCCTGTTGGAAATGAAATCTTAGGTCGTATGTTCAACGTATTAGGAAGACCAATCGATGGATTAGGAGAAGTGGAAAACGTTAAGAAGATGCCAATCCACAGAAACGCTCCTAAATTTGATGAACAGAGTACAGAAAGTGTTCCACTGGAAACAGGTATCAAAGTCATCGACTTATTGTGCCCTTATGTTAAGGGAGGTAAGATCGGATTGTTCGGTGGAGCTGGAGTAGGAAAAACCGTATTAATACAGGAGTTGATTCACAACATCGCCAAAGAACATGGTGGTAAATCTGTCGTTGTAGGTGTTGGTGAAAGAACTCGTGAAGGAAATGATATGTACCACGAAATGAAAGATAGTGGTGTATTGGATAAGACTGTATTGGTATATGGACAGATGAATGAATCCCCAGGTGCCAGAATGCGTGTAGGTCTAACAGGACTTACAATGGCTGAACACTTCCGTGATGTAGAACACCAGGACGTTTTGTTGTTCATCGACAACATCTTCCGTTTTACACAGGCAGGTTCAGAAGTATCCGCTTTACTTGGACGTGTACCAAGTGCCGTAGGATATCAGCCTACATTGGCTACTGAAATGGGTCAGCTACAGGAACGTATCACATCGACAAAGGATGGATCTATCACATCCGTACAGGCTATTTATGTACCTGCCGATGACTTGACAGACCCAGCTCCAGCCACTGCCTTTACACATCTGGATGCCAAGACGGTATTGGATCGTAGCATTGCATCTTTAGGTATCTATCCAGCTGTAGATCCATTAGGATCAAGTTCAAGAATTCTAGATCCGCTTGTTGTTGGTGAAAGACATTATGCCATTGCACGTGGTGTGCAGAACTTATTGCAGCGATATAAGGATTTACAGGATATCATCGCAATCCTTGGTATGGATGAATTGAGTGAAGAGGATAAGACAATCGTAAACCGTGCAAGACGTGTTCGTAACTTCTTATCACAGCCATTCAACGTAGCGGAAGTATTCAGTGGTATTCCTGGTCGCTATGTTCCATTATCAGAAACACTTCGCAGCTTTGAAGCCGTTCTTGCTGGTGGATATGATAAACTTCCAGAGCAGGCTTTCATGATGGTTGGAACAATCGAAGAAGCTGTAGAAAAAGCAAAACAGTTAGCTGGTGATTAGGTATGATCGCAATAAAGGTTGTCACACCTAGAGGAAGATATCTAGAATGCGATGTCATGAGCATCCATTGTAAAAGTGTAGAAGGAGAAATGACAATCCTTCCCAATCACATTCCAATCTTTGCCAGTCTTGTTCCTTGCAAATTAGTGCTGGAATCCGCAAAGGGAGTCAAAGAGGAATATGCTCTATCGGGAGGCCTTCTTCAATTTGATGACAATAAGTCTATGATATTAACAGATGCCATCGAAGGAAGAGATGAAATCGATATCCCTCGTGCTGAAGCTGCCTTAAAGCGTGCACAGGAACGACTTGCGAGAAGGGATTCTAACACAAATATGAAGAGAGCGGAAGCTGCATTAAAACGTGCTGTAAACCGTATTTCTGTTAAAGGATATTAAACAAAAAGAGCTGATTATGGATCAGCTCTTTTCTTTGCAACATAAAAGATTCCATCTTTTACTTTAAGTCGATTTTTATTATAATATTATTTAAAGGACGGTTTTTCTTTTATGGATGAAAATGAAAATAACGTGAATAATTATAGTATTAAGGATCTAACCTTAGCATATATAACAAAAAAATCAAAACTATATAGAGCCAGCGGCTATAAAGAAGCGGTTTCACTTGGAAGAAATGTAGATGACTATCTATCGCATTTTTTTGCCTTCCTTGTGGATATGAATATCTGTTTAATGCCCGTTTATTTATGGGTAATCGAATTCCTGCTGATTCTTACCGGATTGATTCCACCGCATTTCTTTGACTTGTTATTTTATATTATGTATGCCCTGTTATTTGTGACAAGCGTGATTCTTCTTCCGGTATTTACCGCAAGAGGAAAAGGGCAATCCCTTGGCTATTTCTATTTTGGTTTAAAACTAGTCAAGAAAGATAATAAGGAAGCGGATGGATTGACATTGATTTTAAGGCAGGTGCTTGGATTTGGTCTTCCATTGATGGTATTTGGTTATTTCTTCAAGGTACTGGGAATTGTCATATGGTGGGCCTTGAATGGTGTTGTTGTTCTTATCATGCCAAAACAGCAGACAATTGTAGATATCTTTTTACGTCTGCATCTTGTTCGTGAACCAGATATGAAAATTGCTTTTGAATCCCAGCGTCCACAGACAGAGAAAAACGAAGAAAAGGAAGCGGATTCAAAAGAAATTACACCTGTTGATCTGCATATCCGTTCAAACTATAGCGATGATGGATATTATGATGTAGAAGAGATTTTCAAACAGGCAAAGGAAATCGGATTGGAAACAATCTCCATTACCGATCATAACTGTGCAAGACAGAATGCTGCTGCCATCCAGTTTGCATCGATGTATGGTATTCAATATATACCAGGTGTAGAAGTGGATTGCCAATACGCCGATACAAGAGTACGAATTCTAGGCTATTATATCGACTGGAACAATCCGATTTTTGAAACGATTGAACAGGATAGCTTAATGCGAGAAAAAAATCTGTCAATGCAGCGCGTTGCCAGATTTGAGGAATATTCAGGTGTATCCATTGATGTAGATGCGATTATGGCCAACAGCCGATTCCAGACAATTACCGCATCGGATATTACCTCTATGGTATTCAACAATGAAAAAGTCCGTCAGCTGCCATTTGTACGCCAGTATATCGAAAGTACAAATTCAAAACAGGAAGCGATGCGCGCATTCAAATATAACACATTTGGAAAGGGAGGCCCTTGTTATGTGAAGGCTAACTATCCAGAGGTTGTGGATGTAATCCGTTCAATTCATGATGCAGGCGGTATTGCCATCCTTGCTTCATGGCATACAGATTATATGGCCGATGAAATCATTGAAGAAATCATTGATTTAGGCATTGATGGAATCGAATGCTTCTCCCCATGTGTGCATGCAGAAACCATTGCAGTTCTATTGAAATTGGCACAACAGAAGAAATTGCTGGTTTCCTGTGGAAGTGATTACCACGGACCAACGAAGAAGAATCGTTATCTAGGTGTAACCTATTGCCCAGAAAAGGCGATTCCACTTGTAAAAATCATGACAAAAGCGGTGAATTAATATTGGATTTGATATATATTTATCGTATAATACCCATATGCAATGAAAAGTTGAGTAAAAGCATGTCTCTTTCATAGAGAGCAGGTGGCTGGTGTAAACCTGCAAAGGGTGGCTTTGAACATGGACTTGGAGCTTCTTTTCTGAACCTAAGTAGGAAAAGACGTAGCTGGCGTTAACAGATTTGAGGCACAATATAATTGTGTGAACTAAGGTGGTACCACGAAGCTTTCGTCCTTGGATGAAAGCTTTTTATTTTATTAGGAGGAAAAGATATGACAGAAAAGAAACCGTATTATCTAACAACAGCCATCGCTTATACTTCAGGTAGACCTCATATTGGAAATACCTATGAAATCATTTTAAGTGATGCCGTCGCTCGTTATAAAAGAGCACAGGGCTATGATGTATTCTTTCAGACAGGAACAGATGAACATGGTCAGAAAATTGAAGAAAAGGCAGCTGCCGCAGGTGTAACACCAAAGCAGTTCGTTGATGAAGTAGCAGGAAAGATTAAGGCAAACTGGGATTTGATGAATGTCAGCTACAATAAATTCATTCGTACAACGGATGAAGATCATGAAATCCAGATTAAGAAGATCTTTAAAAAGCTTTATGACAAAGGGGATATCTATAAATCTACATATGAAGGATTATACTGTACTCCATGTGAATCATTCTGGACAGAATCCCAGCTAGTGGATGGATGTTGTCCAGACTGTGGAAGACCTGTTAAGAAGGCTAGTGAAGAAGCTTATTTCTTCAAATTATCAAAATATGCGGATCGTCTAGTGCAGTACTATAACGATCACCCTGAATTCATTCAGCCAGAATCAAGAAAGAATGAAATGATCAATAACTTCATCAAACCAGGATTACAGGATCTTTGTGTATCTCGTACAAGCTTTACATGGGGAGTTCCCGTTGATTTTGATCCAAAACATGTTGTCTATGTATGGATTGATGCTCTATCCAACTATATTACTGGAATCGGATATGATGCAGACGGAAACCATGGCGAACTATTTAAGAAATACTGGCCAGCCGATGTTCATATCATCGGTAAGGACATTGTTCGTTTCCATACAATCTATTGGCCAATCATGCTGATGGCTCTGGATGTACCACTACCTAAACAGGTATTTGGACACCCTTGGCTATTGATTGGAGATGGAAAGATGTCAAAATCAAAAGGAAATGTCATCTATGCAGAGGAATTAGTTGAAAAGTTCGGTGTTGATGCCGTCCGTTATTTCTGCCTGCATGAAATGCCTTTTGCACAGGATGGTACAATTACCTGGGATCTTGTCATTGAAAGAACAAATTCAGACTTGGCTAATATTTTAGGAAATCTTGTATCGCGTACAATTGCGATGTCAAATAAATACTTTGATGGCGTTGTGACAAATCCAAAGGTAAGCGAACCAGTTGATGAAGAATTGATTTCTTTAGCACTTGCTACACCAGCACGTGTAGAAAAGAAGATGAATGAAATGCACATTGGAGATGCTCTGGAAGAAATCTTCCAATTGCTACGCCGTTCCAACAAATATATCGATGAAACAATGCCATGGGCTCTTGCCAAAGAGGAAGATAAGAAAGACCGTCTGGCAACTGTTCTATATAACTTATTGGAATCCATCCGTATTAGTGCTGTGCTATTATCATGTTTCCTTCCTGAAACAGGGGAAAAGATTTTAGATTATCTAAATACACAGAAACGTGATTTCGCATCACTTGAAGTATTTGGACAGTTAGAAGAAGGAATCAAGGTAGCTGAAAAGCCAGAAGCTTTATTCCAGCGTATTGATGCGAAAAAATTCTTTGGCATTACAGAAGAAGAAACAAAACCAGCCGTTAAGGATGAAACACCAAAGATTTCCATGGATGATTTTTCAAAGGTTGAATTAAAGGTAGGTACAGTAAAGGAATGTGTACAACATGAAAGTGCAAAACACCTATTGGTATTCAAAATCGATCTAGGAAAGAATGATATCCGTACCATTGTAAGTGGTATCTCTAAATACTACAAACCAGAAGAAATGCTGAATAAGCAGGTTGTTGTGGTTGCCAATCTGGAACCAGTGGAAATCCAGGGAATCGTATCACAAGGTATGATTCTAAGTGCTGACAACAAGAAGAAAACTTGTGTTGTCATTCCAGATCATGAAGTAAAGGCAGGATCAAAAGTCAGATAATGAATGATGAACAAAAGGTCTTATACAAACAGTTACAGTTTGCAGGACTTGGCATTGTATTAATGATTGCAGGTATATTTCTAGAAGAAAAGGCAATGATCTATGTTGGGTTGGGTGTCCTTATCTTTGGAGTGCTTCGATTCTATCTGCTTCATAGATTTATCAATAAGATTCAGGAAGATGAATAATCTTCCTTTTTTATTGTAGAATAGAGATATGAAGACAATTATCCATAATTTCTGTGAAGGATTCTATGATAACCTTCCCCTGGACAAGAAAAAAGAAATTGATTTTAACTATTTAGAAACCATTATGATGAAAGTAGGCATGACTTTATTTAAAAAACTTATATATGTATTCATTCTAATGATAGTAAGCATCTATGCCATGTTTGTATTTTCCATTCCGAATAAGGTATCCCTTTCTGTTTTAGAATTTTTATTATGGTGCATATGGATTAAAGAAACCATCGACTGGAAGGAATTCAAGGAATTGATGAAAGTGTTAAATAAGCGATGAATTTCTTATCTTTTTCTTTTATAATAGGCTTATGTTTTATTTAGTATGTGCAATCCTATCCAGCAGTTTAATTGCGATTCTTACCAAGATATCCAAAAAGTATACAGAGAATGAAATGAGCATCTTATTGGTGAACTATATCATCTGTATTCTATTTTCAGTATTTTATACAGGATCGTTTCGTTTTATTCCAAAGGATTCCAGTTTTATCAGCATGTTGTTTATGAGCATCTTCAATGGCTTTCTATATCTGGCAGGCTTCTACTTCTATCGCAAGAATATCGAATGGAATGGAGTCATCTTATCTTCTACCTTTATGAAGCTAGGCATTATTGTACCAACCGCACTATCCATCTTTGTGTTCCATGAAATACCGACTGTATCACAAGTTTTAGGATTGTGCCTATCCATCCTATGTATTATCTTTCTACAGTATCGCAAGGATGATAGTACAATATCCAAACCGTTCTTTCTTGTCCTGTTGCTTCTAATGGGAGGTGGAGGCGATGCGATGAGCAAAGTATTTGAAAGAGTAGGGAATGTAAACTATCAGAATGATTTTCTTTTATATACATTCTTATTTGCCGGTATTTTATGTTTGTTCCTGATGATTTCATCCAAGGAAAAGATAAAAAAAGAGGATATCCTATTTGGCGTATTGATAGGAATTCCCAATTATTATTCCGCAAGATTTCTATTGCTGGCCATATATTATCTACCGGCTATCTTTGTCTATCCATCCTATAGCATTCTAACAATTCTAACAGTATCTGTAGCTGGATTTCTATTGTTTAAAGAGAAACTATCGAAAAGACAAATTCTATCTTTTGTGGGAATTATAATTTCTATCTTTTTGTTAACTTGATGTTGACATTCTAAATTGAATACAGTATTATGATTCAGGTCCTATAAAGAGTGCATGAGAGACAAGCTCGATGACTGCACAGCAACCTGCCAGAGGCAAGGTGCTAATGCTTGTATGATGGGTTATGATATGAAATAGTAAACCTCATCATGCATGAGGTTTTTTTAATAAGAATCATGAGATGAAGGAAAGGTTCATTCAATACCTTTAGACTAGCAGGGAATAATAAGTTTTTGGAGGAAGAAAGATGAAAGATTTTATTTTTACAAGTGAAAGTATTACCGAAGGACATCCAGATAAAATCTGTGATAAGATTGCCGATTCCATTCTAGATGAAGCATTAAGACAAGATCCAGAATCAAAGATGGCCGTAGAAGCAACGATTAAAGATGATTTTGTGTTAATCTATGGAGAATGCAACACAAAGGCAAAACTGGATTATGAAAAAATCGCAAAGGAAACGATTAAAAAGATTGGATATACGGAAGACTATACTGTCATGGTAAAGGTGAACAAACAATCAGCTGAAATCAACAATGCGGTTGTGAATCATGAAAATGAAGAAGTTGGAGCAGGAGATCAGGGAATCATGTTTGGATATGCCTGTGATGAAACAAAGGAATATATGCCAGCTCCAATCTACTATGCACATATGTTAGCTTTGCAGTTAACACGTGTAAGAAAGAATGGAAATACAGATATCAAGCCAGATGGAAAGACACAGGTATCTGTAGAATATAAAGACAATAAAGTGAGTCGAATTGATACAATTGTTGTATCAACACAGCACAGTGCTGCTATTTCACAGGAAGATTTGAAAAAATTGATCATGGAAGAAATCATAAAGCCATGCATTAATGAATCTTTAGTGGATGAAAATACAAAATATCTAATCAACCCATCAGGAAGCTTTGTACTAGGAGGAAGCTTTGGTGATTCTGGAACAACAGGAAGAAAAATCGTATGTGATACATATGGTGGATGGGGACGCATTGGAGGAGGATGCTTCTCCAGCAAGGATGCCAGCAAGGTGGATCGAAGCGCTGCCTACTATTGTCGCTATGTAGCTAAGAACATTGTAGCGAATGGTCTAGCTAAGCGTGCTGAAGTTGAAGTTGCCTATGCGATTGGAAAATCACGCCCTGTATCAATCTGTGTCGATACATTTGGAACAGGTATCAAAACAGATGAGGAACTATTAGAAATCATTAAAAAGAACTTCAATTTTGAAGTTGGTAATATCATTCGTGAATTGGATTTAAAGAAGCCAATCTTTGAAAAGACAAGCTGTTATGGACACTTTGGAGATCCACAGTTCACATGGGAAAAGATTAAAAAATTAGCGTATTAATAAGAACGGAACTATATTTTTGATATAGTTCTTTTTCTTTTAGAATTTTTATATATTCTTTTGATTTTTTAATTAATCAAAAATTATTTAAATTTTATCCATTTTTTTTATCACTTTTTCTCCTTTTCTAAGAATAGATTAATAGAGAAGATTTCTCTTGGAAAGGAGAAGAAATGTCAATACTGAAAAAAGATGTATGCTTCCAGTATTCCTT
>JABUSD010000216.1 GCA_021442845.1 Holdemanella sp. | reverse complement strand
CGGAGGAAATGATAAATGAATTTGTTAATTTCGTCAAACAAGTCGATAAATCAAGGTTTATACACAATATGTATACGCCTTGAGAGGACCCCTAAAATGGGTCCTCTTATCTATATTTTCTCATAAAGGTCTTTGAATAAATCTTCTAGGTTATGTGTGCTATTGTTTAATGTAATGATGTTATTACCATGATAGAACTGTAGAAGATAAGGCGTAGGGTGAATGGATAGATTAGATCCGACTATGATTAGTAAATCTGCAACTAATAGTGCATTTACTGCTTCCATAACCTTTTCTCCATTTACTGGTTCACCACTTAATGTAATAGATGGTTTAATAAATCCTTTACAGGAACATGTTGGTCTATTCTTTGAATATAAAATTGTATTAGCACTATATTCTTTGAAACAGGATTGACAGATGTTTTCTTCAATAGAACCATATAATTCTATACAGTTCATACTTCCTGCTTTTTTATGCAATCCATCTACATTTTCTGTGATGACCGTAACATCTTTTTCTATCTGTAATTTGGCTATAAACTGATGGATGATATTTGGAACATAGTATCTATTAACAACTTCTGTTCTTAGATATGTAAAGAATTCTTCTGGTTTCTGTATATAGAAATCATGGATCATATAAGTACTTTTCCTTATATCTGGAAAATTGCTATAGGCACTTATTTCATATCCGGTTAGAAATACAATATGATTTGCTTTTTTTATTTTATCAATCATAGATTATCAACTATCTTTCTTCCTATTACTGTCTTTGCAAAGTGATCAGCTTTTTCTTTTTCATCGGATGATAATGGATTTCTTGTATACTTCTTTATTAATAAAGCTGTACCCTGGTAGATTTCCAATACATCTTTATTATACTGTGTATTCTTCTCATTAATTAATAGATTATAGAATTCTTCACTGAATTTTTTTTCTTTTAATGCATTATATACAAGATTAAACAAATGGAATTCTAAATACATATGCAATTGTTCTGCATATGTATTTAAATCCTTGGATAATAGATCCATTTCTTTACTATGTTTGTTCTTTTTTAAAGATACTAAATCAACACATAGGAAATACAAGGCATCTCCATTGAAAGAAACCATGGATTTATCAAATTTACCATTCTTGAATAATAAACTATCTATTTTAATTTTATTCATAGAATATGTAATAGATCTATTTTCTTTACAGTCCTGATAGAGCTTTAAAATAGCAAACTTTGTTGAATATTCATGATTCTTTTGTTTTTCGCATTGTTCGATTCTGCTTTCTAATCGTTTTGAGATGTTCTTGTTGCTTAATAATAAGTTATAGCATTCCGCATATTCTTTTTGATAATTATATTTGGCTGTCTGTTTTCTCGTTATGATAATCGCAATAACAAATAAAACAACAGCACCAAATATGAAATAACCACCATTCATAATACAATCCTCCAAATTACAATATAATTATATCATATAATTATATTAAATGATTATACTGATTATAATATGATTGCTAAAAGTGCATATAATCATCCTTGTGTGAAAATATGCTCAATGCTATAATCTTTATATGAGAAATAATAATTACTTGTCGATTTTGAATGCATGTCAAAATCGAGGAAAGGTATCTGTTGATGAACTTGTGGATATCCTTGATTTATCACCTGCAACTATCAGAAGGGAGATTAAACGATTAGCAGAAGATGGATTAGTTGAAAGATATCACGGGGGTATTAAAATTTCACAGGATAATCAGCCGTTACCATTTAAACAAAGAGTTGATTTATATAAGGAAGAAAAATGCAAAATAGCAAAGAAAGCAGCCTCTTTTGTTAAAGACAATTCCATTGTATTAATTGATACAGGAACAACTGTCGCTTATATTGTTGATTATTTGACAGCTAAAAATTTATTGGTATTTACCAATGGTATAGAGATTATAAAACCTCTTGTTAAAAAGAAATATCATGTGAACGTTCCACCTGGGCAGATTGTACAGGTATCTTCTACTTACATTGATTTTGTTCAGAATTTAGATTATCTGGATAATTTTACATTTGATGTCGCATTTATTGGAACAAATTCCATTCATCCTTCGTTAGCTTTTGCATCACAGACGGCATCTCATGCTGCTATACTTAGAAAAATGGTTTCAAGAGCTAAAAAGACATATATTCTGGCTGATCATACGAAGTTTGGTGTTTTAAATCGTTATACATTTGCCAATTTAAATGAATGTACAATTATTACAGATAAAATGCCAGAAGAAGAAGGATTCGAAGACGCAGATATTATTATCGCTGAATAAGTTAAATCCCACCTTTATTGGTGGGATTCTTCTTTTAATAACTGGTGTAAATACTTTACAATACCATTGTTTTCGCAGGATTCAGTGATAACATTTGCATATTTTTTTGCATTATCGGTACCATTTTCTGGTACTAAGTTAAAACATCCCATGCTTAGTACAGGAATATCATTATCATTATCACCACATACAATTACCTCTGATAAATCTATATTTAGATAATCACAGAGTGTTTTTAAACCAACTTGTTTGTTGGCTTTTTTATTGTTGATTTCTAAATTAAATGTATTGGAATGACATGTAGCGATGGAAGGGAACTTTTCTTTAATAATTGTGACAACTTGTTCTCTTTTTATAGGTGTGTCTTCTAAAAAGATGGCAATTATTTTTTGTACGGGCATTTGGTTATCATAGAAAGTTTCCATAAGATTATCATATGTAATTAACATATCGGCTAAATCTTTATGCAATGCATAATTTAATAAATGATCTCTTATATAAGTATCTGCATAAGCTCCTTTTTCTGCAAAACAGAAAAAAGGTACTTTCAATTCTTTTAATTCCTTAAAAATAGAAGCAGCAAGCTTGTAATCTATGGAAGCATCATAGATTACTTTTTCTTTTTGTAAATCATAAACTTTTGATCCGTTTGCACAGATTGCATATTGAATATTAGCTTTAGATATATTTTTAGGTAGGTTGTGAATTCCTCTTCCTGTATTTGGAACAACATAGATTCCTTTCTGTTGAAGTTCTCTTAACTTTTGAACTACATAATCATCGGCAAAAGGTCTTCCAAAAGGAACAAGGGTGTCATCGATGTCTGTTGATATTAATTTGAATTTCATAAATAGTCCTCCATATATTTAATAATTGATTGATTGGCATTTTTATTATAACATAAACAATCATAATACAGTCAATATAATCAAATGAAAAAAACAATTGACAACATAAAATGATTAAATCATAATAAAATTATCAAATATGGGTGAAATTCCCATCTTGTTCATAATTTTATAGTAAAGGAGAGGAGAAATTTATGACAGGTTTTACATTGGTTGAAGCTTTGATGGTCGGATTGGTTTACTATCTAGCGTATTGTGAAGTTTCAATGCCATTGCTTGGTGCTGGTTTACAGGACCCTGTTACTTCAGGTTTAATCATCGGTTTCTTATTTGGTGATTATAAGCTTGGTATGGAAATTGGTGTTGGAATTGGTTTGATGTTCTTTAATGCTGGTGCACAGGTTGGTGGAAACTTACCAACAGATGCCGTGCTTGCAGCTTGTATCGTAGTGCCGTTATCGATTAAGTACAATATCCCAGTTGCTACAGCAATGGGTATTGCAGCACCATTTGGTGTATTAGGTACATTTGTTGACAACGCAAGAAGAATGATCAACGGTGTATGGAATAGACAGGCACAGAAACATGTTGATGAAGGTAAATGGAACATGTTGACATTTGACTCAATCATTGGTCCATCTATCGTATCCGCTGTATTACGTATCGTTCCATTAGCCTTGTTGCTGTATTTATTTGGTGATGCTGCTGGTGAAGTTGTTTCAACACTTCCAGCTTGGTTAACAAATGGATTTGGTGTAATTGCTGGATTGCTTCCAGGTTTAGGATTGGTTCTTTGTGTTCAGTTCATTGGAAAACAGGAATTATTGCCTTACTTCCTAGTTGGATTCTTTGCCGTATTATTAGGACAGACTTCAACTGTATTTATCGCTTTAATCGGTGTTTGTTTAGCATTCCTGCATATACAGTTTATAGAGTATAAATTTGAAGATGATTATGATGATGACGAAGAGGAAGAAGAAACAGAAATTCGTAATCCTTATAGACCAGATGCGATTTTCCCATCAAAGACAGCTTATTTCTGGTGGGTTATGAAATTTAACTTCTTCTATAGAATTTCTCAGTGTCTTGAATACTTCTATGGAACTGGTACTGCATGAACAATGTATGCACAGATGAAACGTGTATATGGTGATAATGAAGAAGGATTAAAAGTTGCTTATAAACGTGAATTAAAACCATTCATCACAAACATGGCTTGGGGTACTGAATTAACAACAATCGCATTAGTAATGGAAGAAGACATTGCTAAGAACGGTGACCCTGATGGATTAAAAGGACAAGCTATTGAATCATTTAAGACTGGTTTAATGGGTCCTATGGCTGGTTTAGGTGACACAATTGAAGTTGCAATCTTTATGCCAATCTTCAAGTCAATTTGTTATCCACTAGCTGCTGCTGGTAATATTGCTGGTGCATTCCCATTCACTTATTGGTTTGCTTGGCAGTTAGTTCCTTCTTATGTAACAGGTCGAATTGGTTACGAACAAGGACAAAAAGGATTAACTAAATTATTGTCTTCATCCATTATCACTAAATTATTATATGGTGCAGGTATTCTTGGAATCTTGTTGATGGGTGCTATGTGTGCTTCATATTGTCACTTGGATTTCACAATTTCATGGACAAATGCATTAGGTGTTGAAACAAATATCAATGCTATGTTAAATAGCTTAATTCCAGGATTCTCAACATTAGCATACTTAGGATTTGTATATCTACTTCTAAACAAAGGTGTTTCATTCACTAAGATTATGATTGGTGTTGTTATATTCGGTTTAGTTGGTGCATTAATTGGTATCGTATAAAAATAATAACTTTTTAAAGATTAGAAAATGTGAAAGTGGATTGTATAATCCGCTTTCATATTAAAGGAGAATAGAATGTTAGTTTCAATGAAAGAAATCATTACGAAAGCATATGAAGGTCATTATTGTGTAATGGCTCCAAACTTTAATAATGAAAGCGAAGCAAGAGCTGCTGTAGAAGTAGCGGAAGAAATGAATTGTCCAATCATTTTGGACTTTGTATATGGATGTCACCCAGACATTATTGAATTAGGAAGAATTGCAACAAAGATTGCGGAAGATGCAACAGTTCCAGTATGTGTCAACCAGGATCATGGTGGATGTTTAGCTCACAATATGGCAGCTATTCGCGCTGGATTTACAGGAATCATGGTTGATAGATCAACACTTCCATTAGAAGAAAATATTAAACAGGTTAGAGAAGTTGCTGAAATCTGCCATTCACTTGGAATTGGTGTTGAAGGAGAATTGGGACATGTTGGTGCAAATGATGAAACAATTGAAGACCAATCGCTATTTACAGATCCATTACAAGCAAAAAGATATGTAGAAGAAACAGGTGTCGATCAGTTGGCTATTTCTATTGGTACAGCACATGGAACATATAAGATAGCTCCGCACTTACGCTTTGATGTATTGGAAGCGATCCGAGATACAGTCAATGTTCCTCTCGTATTGCATGGATCATCGGGAACAGGAGATGACCAATTAAGAAAATGCTGTGAATTGGGTATCAATAAAATGAATGTTTATACAGACCTTTTAACAGCATCTATCAAGGCTGCACAAGGCTTTGATTTTGAAAAAGATTCTATGCTTGAATTCTATAAGATTTTCCTTGGTGGATATAAGACAAGATTAAAAGAATTTATTGAATTCAGTGGTTCTAAAGGAAAAGCCTGGACAAAGGAAAATACAGAAGGAATTTCAAATAAGAAAATTGTTTTTACACAAGATGAATTTAAACAATCAATGTAGGAGGTATGTATGGATTTAGGTTTTAAAGGGAAAACAGTCATTATTACTGGTGGTACAAAAGGAATCGGTGCAGGTATTACCGAAGTATTTGCAGAAGAAGGGGCAAATCTAATTATTGACTATCGTTCAAACAGAGATAATAGTTCGGAAAACTTTATTGCTGAAATTGTTAAAAAATACAATGTTGAAGCATATGGTATTCAAGCCGATGTTTCTATTCCAGAAGATATTGGTAGAATCTTTGATTTTGCTGAAGAAAAATTTGGCAGAATTGATGTATTGATTAATAATGCAGGTTCTGGAAAAACAACTATGATTGAAGATATCTCTTTAGAAGAATGGAATGATGCATTAGCTAATAATGTTACAGGACAGTTCTTAATGTGTAGAGAATTCGCAAGAAGACTTCTTCCACAGAATAAAAAAGGATATATCGTTAACTTGTTAAGTAAAGCTTCTTTAACAACAACGACAAAAGGAAGAGCTTGTTATGTAACAAATAAAGCGGCTGAAATGGGATTGACAAAGCAGTTAGCTGTTGATTTAGGAGATCGAGGAATTATCTGTAATGGTATTATGCCAGGTTCGGTTATGAATGAATTGATGAAGGATTACACGCCAGAACAGCTTGAAGCTAGAGCACAGAGATCTCCAATCAAGCGATTAGGACAACCATATGAATTTGGTAAGATGGTTGCATTCCTTGCTTCCGAGCAAAACACATTATCGGTAGGAGCTCCAGTCGATAACACTGGTGGTATGATGTTAGGATTCTAAGATATGAATAAAAGAAAAATGCTTCTGTTTCCAAGCATGAATTGTGCAAACTTTGAGAGCCTAAAAGATGAAGTTTTACAATTGGATGCTGCAGGAGCAGATGGATATCATTGCGATATTAGCGATGGCACAATCTTTCCTGGATGGTCAATGGGATTAAGAGATGTGCAAGCTATACGCAAAAACACGAAGACTTTAGTAGATGCACATCTGTATGTTACGGAGCCTTCAAGAATAATTGATCAGATGATTGATGCAGGTGTTGATATTATCTATGTATTTGCTGAATCTGAAAAAGTTATTGCGCACACGTTATATAAAATAAGAGGATTAGGAAAACATCCGGGATTATGCATAGGATGGAATGCTACTGTTGAAAACTATATGGCTTTATATCCTTTAGTGGATTATGTAATGGTCAACTGTACAAATTCATTTACTGGAAAGATTGAAAAGGACTTTTATCCAAGATTAAAGAAATTAATAAAGCTAAGAGATCAAGGCTATGATTTCAAGATTCTATTAGATGGTGGAGTATCATATGAAGTCATTGAAGAAACTTGGAAGATGGGAGTAGATGGTTATGCGATGGGTACAAACTGTTTATTTAGAAAAGATCATACTTATGCTGAATCTTTCGAAATTATAAGAAAAAACGAGGAAATTTAAAATGGGAAAAATAGTATTAAATCGTGTTGATTACAGATTGGCACACGGACAAGTCGCTTATGCGTGGGTAACATCAACAAAAGCAAACAAGATTGTAATTTTAGATAAGGCTACAGTAAATGATAAATTAGCACTTGCGATGATGAGAGCAAGTTTAAGAGGTTCAAAAGTTGAAGCGTATGATATTCCAGATGGAGTTAACAAATATATGGAAACTAAATTTGGTAAAGGAAATATCATAGTCATCTATCGAACTGTAAAAAGCGCATATGAAGCATGGAAATTAGGATTTAATGTAGGACATTTAAATGTTGCACAGGTTCCAATGGAAGAAGGAAGAAAACTAGCATGTGCTACTGTATGTCTTTCAGATGAAGAGTATAAAATGCTAAAGGAAATGGTAGATGCTGGTGTAAATGTATATTGTCATCAGACACCAGTGAATCCAAAGTATACTTTTGAACAGATTGAAAAAGGATTGAAAGGAAATTGATGATGAAAAAGAAAATGCTTGTAGTAAATGGTCTTGAATTCGAAGTCATCGGACAAGGCAAACCAGCCGTAAAGAAAATCTTTACCGATTTAGCAGAAAGACACGATTATGAAGTGGAATTTGTTCATGATGATGGTCTATATTGCGAAGGAGATGACTGGCGATCAGCTGCATTAAAAGTGGAAACAAGAGGGCCAAACTGGGTTAAGCATTCAGAAGAATATTTAGCAAAGGTAAAAGAAGCGAGTGTTGTAGTCGTTGGTTTTTCAGCAGTAGGAAAAGCATTGATGGATGCAGGTGAAAAATTAGAATTAGTGGCTGCAATGCGAAGTGGTGTTGAAAATATTGACTTAGCTTATGCTAAGGAAAAAGGAGTTCAAGTATGTTGCGCGCCTGGACGAGTTTCAGAACCAGTTGCTGACTTTACATGTGCTTTAATCTTAGATGCAAACCGTGGTGTGACATATGTTAATAAATGGTGGAAACCAGGACTTGAAGAAGAATTACAACCTTATTTCTATCCAGAACTATATCGTGATTTGACAATCGGATTGGTTGGGTTTGGAATCATTGGTAAGAAAGTGGTTAATCGATTGAAGAATTTTGGATTCAAATTCATTGCCTATGATCCATTTGTAACACAGGAACAGGCAGATGAATATGGGGTAACAATGTTACCATTAAACGAAGTGATGGCTAAGGCAGATACGATTACAGTTCATGCAAGATTGTTACCAGAAACAAAGAATCTAGTTGGTAAAAAACAGATTGCATGCATGAAACCAACAGCGTTTATTATTAATACTGCAAGAGGTGGATTGATTGAAGAAGAAGCCTTGATCGAAGCATTAAAAGAACGCAAGATTCGCGGTGCTGCTCTAGATGTATTGCAGACAGAACCATTACCAGATGATCACATTTTAAGAACGTTAGATAATGTTATTTTAACTCCACACCTGGCTGGTATGGCTGGGGATATGGATGTTGTTTCAGCACAGATTATAGCTGGTTACATCGAAGATTATCTTGATGGAAAACCAGTTGCTAGTAGAAAAGCTTAAAGAATGATGTAAACTCACTGGAATAAGTTTTTCTGGTGAGTTTAATTTTTAGGAGAGTGGATTTATGATAGTAGGAATTATATGTTTGGTTGGGTATATAGTTGTGATGCTGATTATAAATGAAAGAAAGATGAAAAATCTTGGTAATTGCATTTTTGTTACAAAATCAGTGTTGCAAAAAAGAGAAAAGATACAGTTTCTTATGCGAGGAGCAGCTAGCTTATTGCTAGCTGGGTGCGTAATCTATATACAGTTTATTAAAAACAAGATAGGTTTATATTTCTTTGTTGCTCTTCTTTCTTTATATGCTGCAAGAGTGATTTTCCCTTTGTTCTTTTATGCAAGAAATAAAGATAAACTAGGAATTTATGAAAATGCAGTAGTGGGATATGAAGGTATTATGGAATATGCACATATGAAAAAATATACTATTGATTTTAATAAAAAGAATACAGAAAACGATCAGAAAATGACCATCTATTGTAAATCAAATATTCCAATTAATTCAGCAATCGTCCATTTGGATATTGAGGAAAGGCTAGTAAGAGATATTCATAGCTTTTTCAGAAAGAAACATAAAGACATTCAGAAGGTAACAAAGAAGAAATAATATGAAAAATATCCATTTAAAGAGCATCCTCCTAGGAATTATCGGTATTCTATTAGTCGGTTTTGGGGCTGGCATGTTGACGAAGACTGGCTATGGCGCAGATACATTAAATGCAGCTTTTACTGGTATTTCCGCAAAAACAAACTTATCCTTAGGAACAATAAACACTATATTCAATGCTGTATTTATTATTGTTATTTTCTTTGTTGATCGAAAGCTTGTTGGTATTGGAATGATACTAAGTGTATTTATTCTAAAGTTTCCAATTGATTTTGCTATGAGTATCTATCCTGCTAGTCCAAATATTTTTGTAGGATTTTTAAGTGATGTATTATCGCTGTCGATATTTGCATTTGGTGCTGCCTTAATGATTGAATCAAAAATGGGAGCCACTGTTTATGATGGAATCACATTGATTCTTACGGATAGAACAAAACTATCATTCCGTACAGTTCGTTTTATCTGTGATGGTACAGCCCTTTTCTTAGGGGTTTTGCTGCATGGACAGATTGGAATGGGAACCGTATTAAGTTTTGCTTTGATGGCACCGCTTATCGATATGTTTAGAAAAATGATAAATAAAGGAGTTGGCTATAATTAGCTAGATTTGCACTGTGAATAATGAGCCGTATTCACAGTGCAAACTATGTATACCGATGGCCAATAGGTATATGTAGAACAATTGGCCTAGAAAGAGCATAATATGGATAAAATTTTTCAAGATTTTAATTATAAAATGGGAACAGAATTAGTTTTTGGTAAAGATGCAGAACTAAAAACAGGAAAGATGATTAAAAAGTATGGTGGAACAAAAGTCATCATCGTTACAGATGGAGGAGGATTCATCAAAAGCAGCGGATTGTTTGATAAAGTTGCTAAAACATTGGATGAAGAAGGACTACCATATATCGAGTTAGAAGGTGTACAACCAAATCCAAGACTAACCCTTGCTTTAGAAGGAATTAAGAAATCACAAGAATTTGGTGTGGATTTTGTATTGGCAATAGGTGGAGGATCTACCATTGATACAGCTAAGACAATCGCTTTGCAGTTGGCATATGATGGTGATGTAATGGATTTCTATACAGGATCAGTTCCAGAAAAGATGATTCCAGTTGGATCAATCGCAACGATTGCAGCAACAGGTTCGGAAAGTTCAGGTTCTGCTGTTATCTATGATGACATAGATACAAAGACAAAACTATCTTTCATGTTCAATCATATTCGTTGTTCATTCGCAATATTAAATCCAGAGATTACATATACAGTTCCAGCATTCCAGACAGGAGCCGGATCGGCGGATATCTTTGCCCATGCTTTTGATTCTTATATGTGTTATTCAACATCCTATTTAGGTGACAGTTTTGCAGAAAGTGCAATGAGAACAGCTGTTAAATATGGTCCTTTATGTATAAAAGAACCAACAAATTATGAATACCGAGCAGAAATGTTATTGGATGCATCTTTTGCACATAATGATACATGCCGTATTGGTAGAGATGGTTTCCCAAGTGGAGGAGCTCATTTGATTGAAGCACATATGACAGCTGTATTTGATACAGCTCATGGTGCTGGATTAGCTGTATTAATGCCTGCATTACTACAATATGGATTGGATCATAAAGAAGAAACATGGCCAAAAATTGCTCAATTTTCAAATAGAGTATTTGATGTTGTTGTAGATCCTAAGGATTTAAAACTAACATGTCAATTAGGAATCAATCGTTTCCGTCATTGGTTAAAGGATGAATTGGGAATGCCAGCAACATTGACAGAGTTAGCTCGAAGAGAAATTACAGATGAAGATATGGATAATATCATGTCACGTGTACCAGAAGGGCCATTCTATTATTGTAAGTTGAATAAAGAAGAGATTCGCGAATTATTAGAAATTGTGAGAAAATAAATTTGTAATAATTACGAAACAGGAGAAATGATATGAAAGGTATTATTTTGCTTAGCCATGGTCCATTAGCCAAAGGAATGTATGAAACTTCAGGCTGGTTTATAGGGGAAAGTGAACAATATGGATACTTATGCCTAGAAAACCAGGAATCACCAGAAAGTTATAAAAAAAGAATTGAGGATAAAATTGCAGAAGTAGATACAGGAGAAGGTGTTGTATTAATCGTTGATTTACTAGGAGGTACACCTTGTCTATGCTGTACAGGGTTAGTATCAGATAAAGTACAGGTAATCGCAGGTATGAATCTAGCTATGGTTCTTCAGTTATTATGCAATCGTTTATCTGATAACTATGACTATGATGAATTAATTGAAGCATCTCGTGAAGCTATTATGAATGTAAATAGCATGATTGAATAAAAGTTAATCTCTTCCTATATATTGGGACTGGGTCTATAAAATAGACCCAGTCTTTTTAAATCAAATTATTGCATATACATTATTGATGGTATATGTTATGCGTTTATCAGGGTGTAAATGGAGAAAAAGACAGGCATCACTTACGTGAATCTGTCTTTTCGTATACCCATTATTTCAGTGGTTTATCACAACAAGGATCTTCTTCTGGAAGCGGTGGCTGTTCTAACTTAAGGCTGGCATCTGTAAATCCTTCTTTAAGAAGTGTTGCGGTTGATACTAAACCAGAAGTGCTTTCTGTTAACTGGCTAGGAATGATTAACTTAGTGGAATTCCCATTGGCTACCTTTTCAAGGGATTCTAATTGTTTTAACACTAGAAGTCCATCTTTACCTGCAACATCAATAATCATCTGTAAACCTTTTGCGGTTGCTTCATTGACTAATTGAATGGATTTAGCTTCGGCTTCTGCCTGGGCAATCTTTACGGCTTTGGCTGCTTCTGCTTCCAGAATCATAGCTTGCTTATCCCCCTCTTTACGAGTGATGATGGCTTGTTTGTGTCCTTCTGCTTCCAGAATTGTTTCACGACGATTACGTTCTGCACGCATCTGTTTTTCCATGGCTTCCTGAATATCCTTTGGTGGAAGGATGTTCTTTAATTCAACACGTGTTACTTTAATTCCCCATGGATCTGTGGCAACATCTAAAATGTTTCGCATTTCCGCATTGATGACATCTCTTGATGTTAATGTCTGGTCTAACTCTAAATCACCAATGATATTTCTTAATGTTGTAGCGGTTAAGTTTTCCAAAGCACGCATTGGATTGACAACACCATAAGCATATAGCTTTGGTTCTGTTACCTTTAAATACACAACGGTATCAATCTGCATGGTAACATTGTCTTTTGTGATAACTGGCTGTGGTTCAAAATCCGCTACAATTTCTTTCAATGTGACAACTTCTGCAATTCGATCAATAAAAGGAGCTTTAAAGTGGAAACCAGTGTTCCATGTTGCATGGTAAGAACCTAGACGTTCAACGACATATGCTTCAGATTCTCGTACAATTCGAAGCATGCTTGCTAAGAATGAAATTACCAATACAATCACAATAATAAAAAATAATGGAATTAGAAAAAAACGCATACTATTTACCTCCTGTTCTTTCTAATTGATCTATCTGTATGAAAAAAGACTTCCATCCAGATAGGACAAAAGTCTTGTTGATCATTTTCATGACGAATAGAGCCGAGCTTATAAGCTGTGATGACGTTCATCTATTCTTTAACTACTCTCTTTTGTTTAGATAATAATACCATGTTTCAATAGAGTGTCAATATGATTTTGTTAGTGTATATTAACTACTATTCATGTATAATGGATGTGATAGATAAAGGAGTTAATAATTATGAGATGTCAACATTGTGGAAATGAATTAGCCGATGATGCTAAGTTTTGTAACAATTGTGGTGCTAAGGTAGAAGCGGTTGTAGAAGAAGAACCTACGCCAGTACAACCAGTAACACCTCCACCACACAAAGAAGAAGCGCCTACTTTTAACGCACAGCCAGAACCACCAAAGAAAAGTGGAATTGGAAAGGTATTAATTATCATCTTAATCATCTGTGGTGTATTGTTTGGAGGATGCACATTATTTACAGGATGTGTAGCTTGCAGCTTGTTTGGATCCGATGATACAGAAGAGAAGAAAGAAGAAAAGAAGGAAGAAGAAAAGAAAGAAGAAGAAAAGAAGGAAGAGGAAGAAACTAAACCAGCAACAATTGATGAATTGTTTGAAGGATATTCATTTGGTGCATTGTACCAGGGTGATGTTGTTCAATATGGACCAGCAAGCATGACACTTCCAGGATATCATTTAGAGACAATGGAACCAAATGATGGTTCAGGTACACAGTATTATCTAGTAAATGATGGTGATGAAGTAACTTCTATCTTCTATGTAATGTCACAGCCAGAAAATAATGTATCGTATACAAATACAAAAGAAAGTGACATCAGAGATTCTTATACAGAAGATGCAGGATGGACAGAAGTTACTATGTTGTATTTCAACAAGACTAAACTAGGAAATTATCCATGTATCAGCTATGCAGCATCCGCAAAATTGGATGGTAATTTTGAATATATCTTTGAAATCATCATCTTTGATAAAGACTACTGTTCTAGAACTGTTCGCCTATTGGGTGAAGCAGGAACAGAAGATGTATAATCTCC
>JABUSD010000089.1 GCA_021442845.1 Holdemanella sp. | reverse complement strand
TATAATTATGCGGTATATACGTTTTTTTATAATGTTCTGGGAAACAGGGGATAGCATCAATACTATGTATTTGTCTATTAATTGTATACAGATAGATAATAGGTATAAACAATATGCCTGTTTTTAATGTAAAAAATTACTATATATGTAATAAATGATAATATATCACATACTTAACTATATAAACAGAAACTATTTACACATAAAAATGATGGGGTTATAGTGTAGGTGTTAACAAAGTAGTAGGCCGAAACTGAACATTATAGGAGGTAGTAGTAGTGAAAAAATATAATGTTTGTATTGTAGGAGGAGGAAGTACCTATACATTAGGATTCCTGAAATCATTTGCTCGCTTACAGGAAGAATTTCCGCTAGCAAAATTAGTATTGTTTGACATTGATGAAAAACGTCAGGAACCAATCGGTAAATATGGAGATATCATGTTTGCGGAAAGATATCCAGAACTGGATTTCTCTTACACAACAGATCCTGAAAAAGCATATACAGGAATGGATTTCGTATTTATGCAGATGCGTTCTGGTGGATTAAAGATGCGCCAGGCCGATGAACATATACCCCTAAGTATGGGTATGATTGGACAGGAAACATGTGGTCCTGGAGGAATGGCATATGGTATGCGTTCTTGTGTTGATATGATCAAGGCAGTACATGAAATTAGAAAGTATGCTCCAGAAGCATGGATTTTAAATTATTCCAACCCTGCAGCTATCGTTGCAGAAGCATTAAGAAGAGAATTCCCAGATGATACACGTTTATTAAATATATGTGATCAGCCAGAAAATGTGGTACGTTCAACAAGCCGTCTATTAGGATGTGACTGGGAAAATTTAGATCCTGTTTATTTTGGATTGAATCACTATGGATGGTTTACACATATCTATGATAAGACAACAGGGGAAGATTTATTACCAAAAGTACGTCAAATCGTTAAGGAAAAAGGCTTCCTTCCACAGGATGCAGAACAGCGTGACCAGTCATGGTTGGATACATATGGATTTGTTCAGACTATGTTAGAAGATTTCCCTGATTATCTTCCAAATACATACGATGGATATTACCTATACCCAGAATATAAGGTGAGCCATCTGAATCCAGAATTCACACGTGCTGATGAAGTTATGGCAGGACGTGAAAAACGTGTATTCAAGGAATGTGATGAAATCATTGCTGCTGGTAAATTAGGAGACAAGTTTGACCATATTTCGGATGCGCATGCAGAAATGATGATCAAAGTAGCAGAAGCAATCGCATTCAATACAAATGGACGTTTTATCCTAATCGTTGAAAACAAAGGTGCTATCTGCAATATGCAGGATGATGCGATGGTAGAAGTTGTATGTGAATTAGGAATCAATGGACCTAGACCAATGCGAGTAGGACCTATCCCACAATTCTATCTTGGATTATTGGTACAGCAGGTATCGAGTGAAAAATTATTAGTCGATGCCTTCTTTGAAGGATCCTATCAGAAAGCATTGATGGCATTTACATTGAACCGTCTTGTAAATGACGCAAAGAAAGCACGTAAAGTATTGGATGCTTTAATTGAAGCAAACAAAGGATATTGGCCAGAATTAAAATAAAAGAATTAAAGAATTAGGAAGTTTTAAAGGAGTTTTACCAAATGAATAAGAAAAATAAATTGATGACATTCTTCTCCAATTTAGGAAGAAGCTTGATGATGCCAATCGCTGCCTTAGCTGCATGTGGTATCGTACTAGGATTAACAGCTGCACTTACAAAACCTCAGGTATTAGAAGCCATTCCATTCCTGGCTTCACCTGTTGTGTTCTTCATTATTTCTTCATTGAAGACAGTTTCAAATATCGTATTTACATTGATGCCAGTTCTATTCTCTATCTCAATTGCTCTTGGTATGGCAAAGGAAGATAAAGGAACAGCTGCATTTGCTGGATTTATTGGTTACTATACATTCTTAGTTGCCTGTTCATTAACCGTAAATTCAGGTATCATGGATTTCAGCTCACTACGTATCGCCAATATCCTTGGTGTTGATACAGTGGATATGGGAGCTACAGCTGGTATTATCGCTGGTCTTGTTACAGCGGCATTACACAATAAATATCACAAGATCCAATTCCCTGCTGCCGTTGCCTTCTATGGTGGAAAACGATTTGTTGCCCTGATTACAATCGTTGTAATGGCAGGTCTAGGTCTTGCATTACCATTTGTATGGTCTCCAATTTCAGCTGCTATTAATGGATGTGGTTCACTAATTTCTGCTGCTGGTTCATTTGGAGTATTCATCTTCGGTACATTGGAACGTTTATTGATTCCAACTGGATTACACCACGTATTGAACTCATTATTCAGAACAACTCCATTAGGAGGTGTTTACCAGGGTGTTGAAGGATGTTTGAATATCTTCTTACAGTTCATTGACAAAGTGCCTCTAGCTGATCTTCGTCCATATACACAATATTTAGGACAAGGAAAGATGCCATTCATGATGTTTGGTCTTCCAGCTGCTGCATTAGCTATCTATAGAACATCTCCAGAAGATAAGAAGCCAAAAGTTAAGGCATTGATGATTGCTGGTGTTGCTGCATCATTCGTATCTGGTATCACAGAACCACTTGAATTCTCGTTCATGTTCATCGCTCCAGTGCTATTCTTATTCCACTCAATCATGGGAGGTTTATCATTCATGTTGATGAGTGTATTAGGTGTTGCAATCGGTAATACAGGTGGTGGTATCATCGACTTCTTCATCTGGGGTGTATTCCAGCCAGGAAGCAACTGGTACTGGGTATTGGTTGTTGGTGCAATCTATGCAGTTGTTTACTACACAGTATTCAAATGGTATCTAACAAAGAAACAGATTTCTATCGATGTTGCAGATGCCGATGATATGGGAGACGATGATAAGCTTACATTAAATGAAAAAGAAGAAAAACTTGCCGCAAAAATCATTGAATGTTTAGGTGGAAGAGATAATATCGTTGTTGTCAATAACTGTATCTCACGTCTAAGAGTTGACTTAAAGGATATGGCACTTGTCAATGAAGAAGGATTCAAGACAACGGGATCACTTGGAATTATTAAACCATCGGATAAACATATTCAGATAATCTATGGACCAAAGGTTGAAAAGATTGCTGATACGGTAAGAGAAGTATTGAAGTATTAATAGGAAAAGAGAGCAATCAAGCTCTCTTTTCATTTAGTCTGGAAATAAGAAGTTCAACTAATATCTGAATATATGAAAACGTTGTCGTCTTTGTACGCATATTTGTTTCGGGTGTATAAATATAATGTTTCATATATTTGATATCACTTTCATCAATCTTTGTAGAAGTAATCCCAACAATTGTCACATTGTTCTTTAAACAATCCGATAATATCATCTTATATTCATCGGTTAATCCTCTATTTGTAAATAGAATCAATAAAGAATCCTTTGGAAATGTAGGTGCCAATGCCTTTATGAATTCCTTCCAGTCAATCAGGATGCAAGAAATATCCAGTGTTGTTAACATTGTATGTATATAGTTTGCAGGAATGCTGGATAAATCTCTTCCATAAATATAGATGGAAGGATTTGTTAGGATTAAATCCACAATCTGCTCTGCCTGTTCCATATCGATATTCTCAATGAAATCTTTGATTTTGGCAGTATTCTTCGGAACAAGGGATTGAAAATCCGTATTGGTATGCAGCTGTGTCAGTTCCTCTTTCAAAGCAAACTTGAAATCATTAAATCCGGAAAAACCAAGCTTCTGTGTAAAACGGACAATAGATGCATTTGATACATATAGCTCATTACAAAGATCGCTTAAAGTCTTATAAGGAATCGATCCGGTATTTTTAAGAAAATAATCATATATGATTCTTTCGGTATCACTAAGACAGTGAATGTCAATCCTATCAAATGCTTTCATCGTTTGCCTCCATCTTTATCATATTGTAGTATTGAATCAATTGTGAAATCACAAAGAAACAACAAAGACGATTGGAGATATCCGCCCCATTGTTTTCTCTGTTCTTGGCAAAATAACGAAGCGAATATGTTGATAAATCAGCTAGCTGATTGCTTTCTAAGGAAGAAAAGGAAATGACTTTCATTCCTTTTAATCTTGCTTCTCTAACAAGATCTAAAGTTGGTTCATAATTACCAGAATGGGATATAAAGATAAAAATATTACCAGGTTCTACACTCTGGATTGTATGGCGAGTCGTTCTAAGGGATGGCATTGTATATACTTTGGCACGACCACTGATAAACAATAAACGCTCCAGATAACGTACACAGATATCGGTTACGCCACTAGGGGAATGCAGATACAGTGGAACATCCTGCAACAATAGATTGGCAATCAAAGGAAGATTCTCGGTGTTGATAAAAGCAGCACTTCCTTCAATATCATTGATTATATTGGATTTTAATCGCTCATAATCTATCTGAACGGAATCTTCTTTTTTAATATCTTTATTTTCATGAATAGAGGATAAATAATATTTCAATTCAGGAAATCCATGTAAGCCCATCTTCTTGCATAATCTTAGGATTGTACTTGTTGAATAATTGATTTCCGAAGCTAATTTCTGAATGGATATATGACTCACATGTTCACTATTCTCATGCAGATATTTAAGGATGGATAATTCATTATCGGATAGATTCTGTAGATTTAAATTGTAATTAACACTCATGCTTATATATTAACCTTTTAAAAGGTAGGGTGCAAATTGGAAATATAAATTCAATAGGTTTTGTATTATAATAATAAAAAGGAAATGAGGATTAGTTATGCAGAATTTTATATATGACATTCCAACAAAAGTATATTTTGGAAAGGGACAGATAGAAAATTTACCAAAGGAATTAGCTAAATTTGGTAAGAAGGTTCTTCTTGTATATGGAGGAGGATCGATTAAAAAAATGGGATTGTACGATACAATCATGGAATTATTGAAAGACTTTGAGGTATTTGAAGTATCCGGAATAGAACCAAATCCAAGAATTGATTCAGTAAGGGAAGGAGCCAAAATCTGTAAGGATGAAGGCATTGATGTATGTCTTGCTGTAGGAGGAGGATCAACGATTGATGCGACAAAGTTTATGGCAGCAGGAACATTTGTAGAACATGATCCATGGCTGTTCTTTTCCGAAAAGAATACGACGACAATTGAAAAGGCATTACCAATTGTAACGGTATTGACACTAGCCGCAACAGGTTCGGAAATGGATAATGGAGGAGTTATTTCCAATCCAATCACAAATGATAAACTGGATCGAGGTGCAAACTGTTTAAAGCCAAAGGTATCTTTTTTAGATCCAACCTATACATATACAGTCAGCAAATACCAGACAGCTTGCGGTAGTGCGGATATCATGTCACATATCTTTGAAGTCTATTTCAATATGACACCAGACTTTGATATGTTAGATGGATTCATGGAAAGCATGCTGCGTTCAGTTATGAAATATGCACCAATTGCGATGAATGATCCAACCAACTATGAAGCAAGAGCTAACTTGATGTGGGCATCTTCATGGGCTATCAATGGTTTTGTTGTTGGTGGAAAAAAACAGCAATGGTCATGTCATAAATTAGAACATGAACTAAGTGCTTATTATGATATTACCCATGGATTAGGATTGGCCATTTTAACCCCACAGTGGATGCGCTATTGTCTAAGTGAAAAGACCGTATCAAAATATGTACAATTCGGTGTGAATGTCATGGGAATTGATGCAAGTCTGGAACCAATGGATATTGCGAATCAAGCCATTGATAAATTAGCGGATTTCTTTAAAAATACATTGGGACTTGCCAGCACATTAACAGAAATTGGCATTGATGATTCTAAATTTGAAATCATGGCAAGAAAATCAGTAAAGAACAGTGTTGTCAATGGATTCATTCCATTAAGAGAAGCGGATGCATTAGAAATCTTTAAGATGTGTAAATAGGAGAAATCATGATAACAGGTATATTTGTTAGTATTATTGATGTGATTTGTTTTATAGGTATTCTTATTTACTTTGTCATGTTCATCAATCAGAAAAAATATGTTGTAGCAGGATATGTAAATAAGAAAAAAGAATATAAAAGAGATAAAAAAACACTTATTGCAGAAGTCATTATTGGAATTGCATTGTTTATTGTAGCAATCTGGCTATTCAATAAACAGGTAATTCAAAAGCCAGATATATCAACAGAGGACTTTGTTGTATTTGTATCATTAGGAATCCTATTCATTTTAATTGGAATCTTTATGCTACTTATGGCATTGGATGATTATCTATATGGAGAATACGATTTCAAAACCTTTTATGTAAGGCAGGGACTTAATTCAAGCAAAAAGAGCCAAGATTAACTTGACTCTTTTTTTAATGAGTAGCACCACCAGTAATTTTAATATCTTCTTTTGTTGTTACGATGGCTTCGATGGCAGCCTCTAAAGCTTTTTCAATTAAATCAAGAGGCATACTAGGCATTCCTTTTTTATCAACAACCTGTTGAGGAAGGTAAGGAATGTGAATAAATCCCGAACGTTTTCCCGGATATTTTGTTTCAACGATGTGACGAACACCATATGTTACATGATTGCATACATATGTACCTGCTGTATTTGAAATAGAAGCAGGGATTTGTTTTGACTGGATGTTTGCAACCATCGCCTTAATAGGAACTGTTACAAAGTATGCAGCAGGACCATCGGCAAATACAGGCACATCAATTGGCTGATTTCCATCATTGTCAGGAATTCTTCCATCATCACAGTTGATGCCAATACGTTCTACAGTAATATCTGGTCTACCGCCAGCCTGACCAATTGATAGGATTACATCAGGATCGTATTGAGCAATTGCTTTATCGATTGTCTGTAATGAACGATGGAATACAGTTGGAATCTCCAGTTTAATAATTTCTGCACCAGCAATTGTATCAGGAAGTAGTTTGACTGATTCAATAGCAGGATTGATTGGTTCTCCACCAAATGGATCAAATCCAGTAACAAGTATTTTCATAGAAACACCTAGATTAGAAAGCCAATACAAGCATTAATACGATGTGGACAACGATTAAGATTAAAGCAACAGGAGCCTGTGTCTTAATGATAGCCCATCGAGGATCTTTTGTTTCCAGAACCGCACAAGGTACGATATTGAAGTTTGCAGCCATAGGAGTCATTAATGTTCCGCAATAACCACAAGTCATACCTAAAGCACCAATAACAGCAGGGTTACCACCGTGAGCAATTAAGAATGGATATCCAATACCGATAGTGATAACAGAGAAAGCAGCGAATGCATTACCCATAATCATAGTGAAAATAACCATACCGAAGCAATATACGATAACACCGGCAAAGATGTTTCCTTCTGGGATAATTGCAGATACAATTGTAGAAATAACAGCACCTACTCCAGCAGCTGTAAAGATAGATTGTAAAGCACCTAATAGCTGAGGAAGTAATGAAGAAGCACCAACTGTCATTAATAGACGAGCTGAATCTTCTCTTGTTTCTTTCACTTTAGGTTTACAGATGATGAATGCAAGAATTAAGGCAAGCACACATCCAACACCAGTCATGATAGCACCGTTTAATGATTTAGTAGTTGCGACCAATTCACCAGTTGTTGCATCAGGAACATATTCTGTATATTTTACAAATGCTAATACAAATGCCATAACACCTACTGTAATAGCAGGGATAAAGATTTTGTTTCCTAGTTTATCAGCAGCAGCTTTTTTGAATTCATAAGAAGCTTCTTCAAATTTACCCATTTTTAAGTTTCCAGTAACAGTGATTACACCCATCACAACAAGAAGAGCACCTGTTACAACTGGAGGTAAGAATTTACCACCGGCAAAGATAATACCTAATAATAACCAGAATAAGAATGTTGGAATTTTTGATTGTTCATTCTTTAATGCTCTTAAAGCTGTATCAAAACAAACGATACCACAAAGAACATAGAAAATTTCTGGAGCGTAATTCGTTAAAAATGATCCCATTATTTGTTACCTCCTTTAAGCTTTCTGTCATATAAATTAACCTGAACAACCGTTAAGATTGTTGCGATAACACAAATCCAGATAGAGTTTTTAGCAATGTCTGCTAATTGTACCCATTCACAACCTTCAAATGCAGCGATTGTTCCCTGAATTAATACAACACCTGATGCAGCAGGGAAGCAGTTCTGTGCAAAGAAGTTTCCATAGTTTTCAACAGCAGCAGTAAGACCTTTGATAGCTTCGTCTTCTTCTGTTGTACATGGAGCACCTTTATATTTTTCAGCAGCACCTAATGCCATAGGATAAATTAATGGACGAATGAACTGTACATGTCCACCAATACGAATGTTGAAAGCACTTGCTAATACACGGATAAACATATAGATAGAGCACACTTTACCAGATGATGCATTTTTAATGTTACCGATTAAGTAAGCTGCTCTTTCCTTTAAACCGTATCTTTCAATAACCGCAATGACAGGGAACATGATTAAGAAGATAGACATAAGTCTGTTTGATACGAACCCTGTTCCTAATGTTGCAAGGATATCAGTAATGCTAATACCAGATACTAGACCAGTCACAATACCTGCGATTAATACTACAGCTAATGTATCCAGTTTTAGCGCGAATCCTACAACGATGATAAGAATACCAACTAACTTGATATATTCCATAATAATAAAACCTCCTTCTTTATGGACTATTCCGCATAAAATTATAACATGGTTTTTTTACAAAAAAAACACATAAAATTACCATAATTATAGTGGAAATATAAACAGTTATTAAATTATGTCAATATAACGAGTACATGTATAAATAATATTAAGAAAACAAAGGAAAAGTATTATAATAAAATAGCGGAGAGTTATATGCATAAAAATAAAGAAAACATGCTTAGAGGAGCTAAGATTATTGTCGATACATGGGTTAAGATAAGACGATGGGATAAACTGATTATCGTAACAAGCATTGAACATAAAGATGAAGCAGAAGCAATCGATGCCTATGCAAAGATAAAGGCAAAATCAAGCCAGATTTTAGTAGTGGAAGATGGAGGGCAACATGTAGGTGTCTTCTTTGACAGAAATGAAAATATTTTTGAACCTTATACAGCTATTATTGCTGCAACGGATTATTCATTGGTAACAACAAGGGCAGCCAAGAAAGCAATTCAATCCCGGAAGAAATTCTTATCATTGCCTTTATCAACAAATGATGGACGTTCTATGCTGGAATATGATTTTTTAATGATGGATCCAAGGAGAAGTCGAAATAGAGCACAAATTATTATGAAATATATAAAGGAAGCAGCTGAAATTCATGTAACTACACCTGCAGGTACGGATTTATATTGTAAGAAGGTAAATCGAAAACCAGGCTTTTTTAATGGTGTATTAAAGGATGGAAGAGGCTATTCCAGCGCGTCTATAGAAGTATATATTCCTATTGAAGAAACAAAGACAAATGGAATTATGGTAGTGGATGGATCCTTTGGATATATTGGACGTCCAGAACAGCCAACAAAGATTATCTTTAAGGATGGAAAGATAGTAGATATAGAAAATCATATGGCAGGAATCCGATTAAAGGAATATATAGATGGATACAAGGATGAAAGAATCTATATAGGTGGAGAATTTGGAATAGGTCTAAACAGCATGTCTCAATGTTTAGGAAACTGTTATATTGAAGATGAATCAACCTATGGTACTTTTCATATAGGATTAGGAAGAAACATTGCTTTAGGTGGTATGCAAAATGCAAATGGGCATTTTGATTTAGTCGCACTAGAGCCAAGCATCTATGTAGACAATCGATGCATTATGAAAGATGGTGTAGTAACAATTCCAGAGTTTTTACATTATTAGCGATTCAAAAAGATGGAATTCAATCCATCTTTTTATTGTGCTTTAATTTTTGATATTTCTTCCTTGCACCAGTTTACAAATTCATCCATACCTTCACCTGTCTTAGCAGAGATAGGAATGATTTTTGCTCTAGGATTTAATTTAAGGATTCTCTCTTTGGCTAAGTCAAGATTGAAATCAAAGAAATCCATGGTATCAATCTTATTGATTAAGACAAGATCACTAACCGTAAACATCAAAGGATATTTTAATGGTTTGTCATCTCCCTCAGGTACACTCAACAACATGACATTCTTATGGGCGCCCGTATCAAATTCAGCCGGGCATACTAGATTTCCAATGTTTTCAAGGATTAGAAAATCGATGTCTTTTACATCAAATTCCATAATCGCCCTTGATGTCATATCCGCATCAATATGACAAAGACCACAGTTGTGAATCTGTAAGGCAGGAACGCCTGTAGCATCAGCGACTCTTTGGGCATCTAAAGAGGATTTGATATCCACATCCATTTCCATAATGCGATAGTCTTCTTTCATACGATTGATTAAAGATGTCAACATTGTTGTCTTACCAGAACCAGGGGAAGACATGACATTGATAAAAAAGATGCCTTTTTTTGTCAACATGCTTCTTAATAGATTGGCTTCTTTATCATTTTTTGAGAAGACATTCTCTTTAATTTCGATTACACGTACTTTCTTTTCCATATTATAGTTTCCACTCTTTCACAGTTTCTTTTAACCAGTCTGTCCATGTATCGAATCCTTCTCCAGTCTTAGAGGATAGGAAGAATACCTTTGCCTTTGGATTCAATTCATGAATATCTTTTACAACTTTATCATCATCAAAGTCAAATACAGCTTTCGCATCAATCTTATTGATCAGGATAATATCACTCACTTCATACATCAAAGGGTATTTAGCTGGCTTATCATCCCCTTCAGGTACAGATAGAATGGATATGTTGATATGCGCACCGGTATCAAATTCAGCTGGACAGACAAGATTTCCAATATTTTCGATGAAGATTAGATCCAGGTCTTCAATTCCCATTTCATCTAAACCTTGCTGTGTCATTTCTGCATCCATATGACACATTCCACCAGTATGTAGCTGAATGGAACGGGCTCCAGCTGATACAATCGTTTTGGCATCGACACTGGCATCAATATCACACTCTAGTACACCAATACGAATCTCTGGCTGTAATTCCTTAATTGTACGCACTAATGTAGTAGTCTTACCAGAACCTGGTGAAGACATGACATTAATCATATAGATTTTGTGATTCTTTAAATGATCACGAACTTTATCTGCTGTTACTTCATTTTTCTTGAAGACATTCTGCTTTAATTCAATTACTTTTACTTCATCTAACATAGCTAACACCTCTTCCTAATTTTATCATACATTCAAATAATGATATAATAGAATCACTATGGTAAAAGTAATATTTTTTGATGTAGATGGAACTTTGATTTCACATACAAATGGGAATGTATTAGACAGTACAAGAAGAACTTTAGAATTGTTAAAGGAAAAAGGCATAAAAAGGGTATTGGCAACGGGAAGACATAAGGTGGAATTACAGGATTTACCAATATCTAATATTGAATTTGATGGATATATCCTATTGAATGGACAAATCTGTGAAGATGAAAATGGTGTATTTTATGATAATCCATTAAAGAATGTAGATAAAATCGTATCCATATTCAATGCAAAGAACATACCTATACAAGTATTAGAAAAGGATCGTTTTTATATTAACTATGTAAATGAAAAAGTAAGAATGGCACAAGATGCCATTCATACACCCATACCAGATATCGATTCCTATAAAGGCGATTCAATCTATCAGTTTATCGTCTTTGCTGATACGAAGGAAGAAGATTTCATAAAGGAACAATTTTCTGATTATAATATGACACGATGGAATGAATATGCTATGGATGTTGTATCCAAAGGAGCTAGTAAAGTTATTGGCATACAGGAATATCTAAAAAAAGAAGGCATTGATCTTAGTGAAACAGCAGCTTTTGGTGATGGTGAAAATGATATTGAAATGCTTCAATATGTTCATTTAGGTATTGCGATGGGAAATGCCAATAATAGTGTTAAAAAGAAAGCGGATTATGTAACAGATTCTATTGATGAAGATGGACTCGAAAAAGCCGTTTTAAAAATTCTGAATGGTGAATTATGTTAGAAGATATGATATTATAGTAAAGGAATTTAAGGAGAACCGTTATGGAATTGTATGAAAAGATTGTTCTGAATGATTGTCCACTATGTGGTGGAGCAGGTGCTCTTGAAGAAGAAAACAACAATAGCTTCTATGTAGCATGTTATGAATGTGGATGCCAGACAGTTCATGTAGATTATAAAACAGAAGAACAGAAAGAAGATGCAGCTAAAAGAGCAGCCCATGTATGGAATATAGGAAAAGTATTAAAGCCTATGCCAGGTGAATAAGACTATTATTAGTCTTTTTTTATTTGTATGAATAATATATAATAACACTAGTTATATAACATATGTTATAGAAAAGGTATATATGGCACCAAGAACAAAAGTAAGTCGAGATCAAATTGTAAATGAAGCATTTCAGTTAGTTTATGAAAAAGGACTACAGTTTTTAACTGTTCGTAATTTAGCACAGAGATTAGGCTGTTCAACACAGCCAATCATGTATAATTTTCATAGTGTTGAACAGATAAGGGAAGCATTGATTGAAGTATGTATAATGCATTTTAAAACTTGTATTCAAGCAGAAATAAAGAAGGAAATGGCATTTAACTACATTCGATACAGTCATGATTATAAAAATATATTTACATTCTTATGTGCTTCTAAAGTGAATTTTGGATTGGATTTTGATCAAAATTATATGTATATGATTCATGGGTATGCCTGTATGGTATCAACTTCAATGATAGAATTTGATGAAAAAGCGTGTATTGGATGGATAGAAAGTGTATAATTCATTAGAAGGATGTGATGAAATGAAACCAATATTTTTTTCATTTGGAAACATACATATATATGCCTATGGCTTTATGATTGGTCTAGGTTTACTTGTAGCAGGAACACTGGCAGAGCGAAGTGCCTATAAGAAAGGATTAGATGGAGATACCGTTTTTTCCTTGATTCTATGGTGTATTATTGGAGGAGCGATTGGTGGAAAATTGTTATTTTATATGACAATTCTCGATACAATCATGAAAAATCCATCAGTATTATTGAATATTGGAAGCGGATTTGTTGTCTATGGATCGATAATAGGAGCCATTGTGGCAGCCATGATATATGCTCGTTTTAAGAAAATTGATATCTTAACCTATGTGGATCATATTATTCCATATGGTGCATTAACCCAGGCATTTGGCCGTATCGGATGTTTTATGGCAGGATGCTGTTATGGTAAGGAAACATCCTCAGCTATTGGAGTCATATTCCCATCAGGGGGATTAGCCCCTCCAGGAATACCACTAATTCCAACCCAGCTGATCAGCAGTGCTTTAAATCTTTGCCATTTCTTCTTTCTTTTATATATAAGTAAGAAAGTAAAGCACAAAGGACAGGTATTCTGCATTTATCTAATCTGTTATTCGATTGGAAGATTTGTTCTGGAATACTTTAGAGGAGACCTTGTTAGAGGAAGTGTGGGAATCTTCTCAACATCCCAGTTCATCTCTATCTTCATTCTACTTTGTGGAGTGGGATTATTCTATTATCTATCAAAACGTGAAAAGGCCTAAATGGTCTTTTTTAATATATTTATAACTTATTTGTATAAAACGAGCAAAGAGAGAATATAGAGATGGTCTATATATAGAGGAAATATTAAAATGAGAAAATTCGATACAAACGGACTGCGGCTTGCCGAATATCAAGGAAATATATTTGAAAAATCAAATCAGATGTTTAACTGTTCAACAAAGATTTTTTAAGAAGATTTCTGCATTCAACATTATTAGAGACATTAGATAAGAATGAAATCTCTTTGATTTCAGAAAGTGTTGAAGAAGCATTGTTGAATCTTGAAAGAGAATTTGGGAAAACAGACTATGGCAAGAATAAATATTCTTCAGAAGCATTATTCTGGATGGGATATCTGTATAGATATATAAGTTATACAAGAGAAATGAATACACCATTGATTCTTCGAAGGTTTCCTTTAGAACAATTGAACGAATTATCGGTGCGCAATCCTCTTCCTCAGTTAAAACAGGTAGGGGTCAAGCACCGTTTTATTGATAGTCATAAGTGTAT
>JABUSD010000151.1 GCA_021442845.1 Holdemanella sp. | reverse complement strand
AATAAATACAGTAATCAATTTACGAGAATTAGAATTTACACAAAATTTGTTGCACTATCATTTTTCACATGGCATATAAGATAAACTATATTTAATTTATAGATATATAACTTACTACTTAGCCAATAGCAACGACTGTAAACAAACCATTTAAATCTATAATACTATTCTAAAACGCGTATATTCATTATTTATGTCAATATACTCGTTTTATAGATATTAAAAAAGACAGATTTCTCTGTCTTAGTATTTTGTAACAATGGTTCCATCTTTTTTAAAGATAGAGTTTTCAGGGATGACTCCACGTACACAGGATGTAGGATAGATGTTCGAATGTCTTCCAATCATTGTACCTGGATTCAATACACTGTTGCATCCAACTTCTACAAAGTCACCTAACATAGCACCCATCTTCTTTAGTCCTGTCTCAATCTTTTCATCCTTTGATTTTACCACAACTAATGTCTTATCGCTTTTTACATTTGATGTAATGCTTCCAGCACCCATATGTGATTTATATCCAAGAATGCTGTCTCCAACATAGTTGTAGTGAGGTGTCTGTACATTATCAAATAAGATGACATTCTTTAATTCAACACTGTTTCCAACAACACAATTTGCCCCAACAAGCGCACTTCCACGAACAAAGGCACAATGTCTTACTTCTGTTTTAGGTCCAATGATACAAGGAGATCCTAAGAATGCAGTCGGTGCAACAATAGCACTTTCATGTACCCATACATTTTCACTGACTTCCTTATAGCCTTCTAGTGATGGCCCAATGGCAAGGATGAAATCCTTGATTCCCTTTAAAGCTTGCCAAGGGTAGGTAAACTGCAACAAATAGTCTTTTGCGATTGTATGTTCTAAATCATACATGTCCTGAATTGTTAACATAGCCTTCTCCTATTCTACCGCATATCCCTGTTCATGGATTACCTGAACGACTTCATTTGTATATTCTTTACACAAATCTTCTGTTTCAGCTTCCACCATGACACGAACAACTGGTTCTGTACCAGATTCACGGACAAGGATTCGACCTGTTGAACCTAATTTATCAGCAACCGCCTTTACAGCTGCCTGTACCTTTTCATCTTCCTGTGCTTCCTTCTTATCGGTTACACGAACGTTGACAAGCACCTGTGGATAGATTTTTAGTGGCTTGCATAGTTCAGACATTGTTGTCTTCTTTGCCAGCATGACTTCCATCATCTTAAGCGATGTTAGAATACCATCTCCTGTTGATGCATATTTTGTAAAGATGATATGACCTGACTGTTCTCCTCCAATACGGCATCCATTCTTAACCATATATTCATAAACATATTTGTCTCCAACAGCCGTCTTGGCATAACCAATTCCGATTTCATCAAAAGCTTTATACAATCCAAAGTTTGACATAACCGTTGTAACAACTGTATTTGTTAACAGTTTTTCACGATCTGCCATATATTTACCATATACGTATAGAATGTGGTCGCCTGTCACAACATTTCCAAGTTCATCAACACCTAAACAGCGATCAGCATCTCCATCATAAGCAAATCCAACATCACATTTGTTCTCAACAACAAATTTCTGAAGATTTTCAATGTGTGTAGAACCACAGTTTGTATTGATATTCAATCCGTTTGGTTCGGCATTGATGACAAGTGTCTTAGCCCCTAAGGCATCAAAGACAGCTTTGGCAATATTCCATGCAGCTCCATTGGCACAGTCAAGAGCCACTCTTTTTCCTTTGAATGAATACATACCTAAAGAAATCAGATACCCGATATAACGGTTACGACCTGAAACATAGTCAACGGTACATCCAATCTTATCTTTATGCGCATAAGGAATCTCTTTCCAATAAGAATCAAAGATATATAGATTTCCATCTAAATATTGTTCTACATAGGAAATGATTTCTTCACTCATCTTTTCACCTTGTCCATTGATCAATTTAATTCCATTGTCATAGTAAGGGTTGTGCGATGCCGAAATCATGATTCCACAATCAAATTCATCAATTCTAGCGATATAAGCAACACTTGGTGTTGTCGTAACATGAAGCATGTAAGCATCAGCTCCTGATGCGGTTAGTCCTGCAATCAGACTATATTCAAACATATAAGATGAACGACGTGTATCTTTACCAATGACTACTTTGGCAGGATTGGAATCCCCTGCTCTTCTTTTTAATTCTCCATAATACCAGCCTAAAAAACGACCTACTTTAAAGGCATGATCAGCTGTTAAGTTACAGTTTGCTTCCCCACGGAAACCATCTGTACCAAAATATTTACCCATGCTAAATACCTCCTTATTTTCACTCATTTAAAATTATATCACAAATATGCTATGAAAAAACAGAAAATGGAGCCCATCGTCTCCATTTACTTTTTACGTTTTTTCTTTCTCTGATCACGAAGGACATCTTCCAATGTGTCCCAGTCTTCATCATCACCTTTTTCAGATTCGATGATATCCATTTCTCTTTGTTTCACGCGCAATCTTGATTTCAGCTGTTTTACCTTCTTCTTTGATTGACGTTTCAAAAGTGCAAAGCGAATCCAATAGATAAAGGCAATGAATCCAATTACACCACAGGCTGCAATTCCAATCAGATATCCATTATAGCGATACTGGATATATGCACAGACAGCACAAACAATTATACATAAGAAGAAAATCATTTGAGTGGAACCATACGATTTCACTTCTTTTTTAAAGAAATTATACTTCTCTAAATCATTTTCGATATATTTGCGATAATCACCAGGTACATCCTCATTTCTGAAGACAAACCAGCCTGCATGACGTTTCTTCTTTCCTCTTTGACGGCAGATATATTTCCATCCATCCAGTTCCCATTTATGTTTCTGTTCATCCGATGGTTCTTTTCTTAAATAGACATATGTATAGTAATAATCTTTCTTTTCCCCTTCTACAAAATAGAAAGTTTTTCCATCAATCTTGACAAGGTGATATCCATCCTTTGACTGCTCAGCAAGATACTTTTCTTTCTTGTCATATTCTGAGATTAAAAAGCTTTTCTTTTCATACAACAAATCATCTTCATCGTATTGAGAACTTAAATCATCGTCCTCTTCCTCGTCTTCATCATCGTCATCTTCTTCATCATTTTCTTCTTCGTCTTCTTCCTGTTTGGCATCTTTTCCAACCGGGAATACAACGGCATCGATATCTACTTCTTCTTCCATAGGAACATCGATATCTTCTTCTGCTGCTTCTTCTTCCACTTTTTCAATAGGCTGTTCAACCGGCTTCATCTCCAGTGTATGTTCGACATTTTCTTCAACAGCTGGTTCTTCTTCAACAAATTCAGCCTCAATTTCAACATCTTCAAAAGCAGGCTTTGTTTCAACTATTACTTCTTCAACCACTGGTTCTTCTTCAACCACAGCTACAGGTTCTTCTTCCTTTTTTACAGGTTTTGGATCATCAAAGGCATCATATACTTTAATCTTCACTTCCGCACGACGTTCAGAACGCTTTCCAAAACGTTTCTTTACCGGTTTTGATTCAACAGCTTCAAATACATCGGCTGCACTAAAGCTATGCAATTCTGGTTCTTCAAATGTTAAAGGGGTAAGTAAGGTTTGATCGATTTCAAAATCATTAAATCTATTCTTTTCACTCATAATAGGCCCTCCTATCTTTTTATTCTATATATTAAATTGGATTTAGTCAAATAATGGCGTAAAATTGCCATTTTCGAATATCTTTACAAGGCTTCCATCCTTGCACTTTGCTTCAATCATCAAATCTTTTGTACCAATCATAAAGTCAACATGACTCAAAGATATATTTAAACCACGAGCTAATAATTCATCATCACTTAAATTGATTCCATCTACAATAGATTCAGAATAGGCTCTACCAAGGGCAAAGTGACAGGCTGCATTTTCATCAAATAGCGTAGAATAGAACAATGTATTTAGATTGGAGATTGGTGAATCATAAGGGACAAGTGCCAATTCACCTAGATACGATGCGTTTTCATCGGTATCAAGAATGCTTTGAATGACATCTTTTCCAACCCTGGCATCATAATCAACGACTTTTCCATCTTTGAATTCAAACCAGAAATCTTCAATCATGCTTCCATTATGAACAAGCGGCATAGAGGCAACCAGCTTTCCGTTACAGCTTAATCGGTCTGGAGCTGCAAATAGCTCTTCCGTTGGAATGTTCGGGAAACAATATCCACCATCCTGCAGATAGGATCCCCCTCCTAGAAAGAAATAGTTTTCCGGTAGACGGCATGTAAAGTCTGTTCCTAATGAATTTGTATAATGCATCGATTCAATCTGCATGGAATTGATAATATCCATCTTCTTCAAAAAGGAATGTTTATGGGCATCCCAGTTTTCAATCGCATTCCCATTCACTCTGCATACTTTAAAAATCGCATCCCACAACGCTTCTTCAGGATTATCGGCATCTGGATAAACCTTCAAGGCCCATTCCTTGCTTGGTACACAGGCAATGCACCATTGACACTGCATCGTATTTAATTTCACACGCCATGGCATACATGCCTGATTTCTAGCACGGGAAGCATTTCCCATCTTTTTTGGATCAATGTCATTCATCAAATCTGGATTTGTACTTTCCAATGTCAGATAACAGGCATTCGCATTGGCTGTATCATTGAAAAAGGCACTTTCATAGCTAGGATATTCACAAAAAGAATCCACATCCCTATATTGATAGCGCATATGTTCCACTTCATCATCTGTATATTTGACAATGACATCCTTTGCCTTTGCGATTTCAAAGGCATATTTTGTCACAAGACGAACCAGATCCCTTGCTTCTAAAGATGCCCGTATGACAACCAGCTGATTTGCTTTAACAGCCAATCCCGATACAACAAGCAATCTTGCATATTCATCCAATTTCTGATAATCCATAAACTCTACTCCTTTATATCTTTACGAATCTGTTCAATGGTTTCCTTATTAAAAGATGTACAGCTTTGTTTTGTACAGCTTCCACCAGAAGGACATCCTGAACAGCCTGTTCCTTTTTTCCTTTGTGTGATGATTGTTCGAATGGAAAGGCAAACAAGAATCAACAATAGAATCGATACAATAATATCCGCCATAGTTCTCCTTTACTCTAAAAAGGAGTTATTCAATAACTCCTAGAATCTGTTCCTTAATCTTTTCAGCACTTAAATTGCTGTTGGCAAATAGATGTTCATCATCCCCATGGGTAACCGTATTCAAAATACCTGTCGCATATAATTTCTTACCAGGGTATTTCAGTGCGATTTCACTGACCATCTTCTGGGCAAATCCACCACTATAGATGGATTCCTCAAATAGAAGAATCGTCTTTGCCTTTTCAATATAAGAAGATATAACACTTAAATCAATTGGATAGATCTGTACATATTTTACAATTCCAATATTCTTATCGATTGATTCCACTGCCTCACATACATTCTTACATAGCTTTCCATAGGTAATCACAAGGGTATCGGCATCTTCGATAGTATCGGTATAAGAAAGCCCATCCTTTTTAATGAAAGATAGATTCGTATACTTTGTCATCTCTTTCCCCTTTGGATAGCGAAGGATAGAAACACCGGTATTCTTCTTTGATTTTTCAAAAGATTCACTTAATTCATCATACGTTTCTGGTGCATAAATCTTTGTGTTATTCAAAGTGGAAAACAAGGCATAATCATAGATTCCCTGATGGGTAATTCCATCTCCGGATACAATGCCACAGTGATCAAGAGCGATAATCATCGGCAATTTCTGAATGACGACATCATGAAAAATCTGATCATAGACTCTTTGCGAGAAGGTAGAATACAAAGCACAGACAGGAAGGTATCCCTGTTTGGCAAGGCCTGCCCCAAAGGCAATCATATGTTCTTCGGCAATTGCGACATCAAAGAAGCGATCTGGATATTTCTTGCCAAACTCACAAGTACCTGTTCCTTCACTCATCGCTGCTGTAATCACGCATAATTTATCATTCTTTTCTCCTTCCTTAAGAAGGATTTCGGAAAATTTAGAGGTAAAGCTTTCCTTATAGGAAGGAACAATTCCCTTCTGTATATCAAAGGATCCCGTTGAGTGATAATTCTCTGGTGTATTTTCAGCTAAATCATAGCCTTTTCCCTTTTTCGTATTCACATGAACAATGGAAATCATATTCTTCTCTTTGGCTTCGTTCAATGCCGAACAGACTGCTTTGAAATCATGTCCATCAACAGGACCGATATAATCAATTCCTAATGTTTCAAAGATATTATCCTTAATCAATAGACGCTTAAAGCCATTCTTTGACCCCTGGAAAAAGCCATATAATTCTTCCGCTGCAATCGGGCTATTACGGAGTGTCTTTCCTAATTTACGTTTCAAATCATAATACCATGTCGAAGTACGAATATTACTAAGATGCTCTTCTAATCCTCCAACATTTTTAGAGATGCTCATCTCATTATCATTTAAAACGATACAAAGCTTTAGATTGTAATCCATACAGTTATTCAAAGCTTCAAAAATCATACCATTGGTTAAAGCCCCATCCCCTACAACACAGACGGTCCATTTATCATTGTGTGCAAGCGCATTGGCTGTAGCAACCCCTAAAGCGGTAGAAATAGAGCTTCCAGCATGTCCTGCATAGAAAGAGTCATATTCACTTTCTTCCGGATTGGTAAAACCAGAAATCCCCTTATATTGACGAAGTGTGTCGAAAGAATCATAGCGCCCTGTCAATAGCTTATGCGCATAACACTGGTGGGATACATCATAAATCAAGCGATCTTCAGGCAGATCAAATACATTGTGGATAGCCACAGTGACTTCCACCAAACCTAGATTGCTGGCAAGATGCCCCCCGTTTTTAGATACTGTCGTCAATATCTTCTTACGAATATCCTGGCATATTATTTTTATCTCATCTAAGGATAATTTTTTTATATCCTTAGGATTGGTTAATTTCTCTAACATTTATGTTTCCTCACTAAACTATATACAGCTAGTTCATGTTTACATAGTATATCACAAATATATTCATAAAATAGTGGAATTATCGTTAATTATGTGAAAACAGAAAAGGAACTATGTGAATAGTTCCCATCCGCTTATTATTTTCTTTTTGATGGATCATCTTCATCTTTTTCAATCCATCCGCTATTTCCAATCTTTTCATCTGATCTAAGTAATGCATCCGCTCTTGTATCGATAGGAACCAGCTCCATAATATTATTTACCGTAAGCCGTCTTCCAATCTTGTTGGGATCGTTGGAATCGATGACATATCCATTCTTATCAAACCATATCCTTAGATTACGTTTATAATCTTCCTCATAGATGATCTTATTTCTCTTAACAACCATAACACCCTCATTGAAGATATACAATCGTCTATGCGTTTTCACATAGATCACACGAATTAGAATACTGGCAAAAAGCGTAATAAAACAAGCAACAAGAATCGGTAATACAATCTTCATTTCGCTACCTCCAAAAAAAGTCGTGGACAATTAATATACAGTATTTAAAACCATATGTAAATAGCAATTTAAAAAAAAGGACATCAAATTTTGATGTCCTTGATTCATGATTTATTTTTCGTTTTCTTTAGCCTGGGCAATGATCTTCTTCGCAATCATATCAGGAACAGGGTCATAACGATCCATTTCGATATCGTATGTTCCAAGACCTTGTGTCATACTTCTAAGTTCGATAGCGTAACGAGCGATTTCTGACATAGGAACCTGTGCTTCGATTAACTGGTCACCATCTTCTGGTGTCATACCCATGATAGAACCACGACGCTTGTTCAAATCACCGATAACAGTACCTGTATAATCATCTGGTACACGGATAGCGATATTCATGATTGGTTCTAGAAGAATTGGATTACACTTTGTCATCGCATTCTTGAAGCATAAGTGTGCAGCTGTCTTAAATGCCATTTCGTTTGAGTCTACATCGTGGTATTTACCATCTGTCAATGTAGCTTTAACATTTACTACTTTATATCCAGCTAGAGGACCTTTTTCACAGCATTCTCTTAATCCGGCTTCAACCGCTGGGAAGTATTGTTTAGGAACAGCACCACCGAATACAGATTCAGCAAATACCATTTCTTCAACACCCTTATTTGGTTCGAAATCAACGAATACATGACCAAATTGTCCGTGTCCACCTGATTGTTTCTTGTGACGTCCTTCACCTTGTGCTTTCTTAGTGATTGTTTCACGGTACGTAATCTTTGGATTTGAAAGAATAACTTCTGTCTTATATTTAGTCTTTAATTTAGACAACATAACATCGATGTGCTGATCACCAACACCATAGATAACTGTTTCTTTTGTTTCTGGGTTGATTTCAACTTTAAATGTCTGGTCTTCTTCCTGTAGACGAGCTAAACCGTTTGATAATTTATCTTCATCATTCTTTGATTTAGGCAATACAGCCTGTCCATACATTGGTTTAGAGAAGCTGATTGGAGACGCTTTATACAATTTACCTTTTTCACAAAGTGTATCATTTGTCTTTGTATATTGAAGTTTTGTCAAAGCACCGATATCACCTGTAAATAATTTACCAACAGCTGTCTGGTGTTTACCTTTGATAATAAAGATATTGGCAATCTTTTCTGCCTTTTCATTGTTGGCATTGACAAGAGTACTATCTGAAGACATAACACCGGATAAGACTTTAATATAAGAGATACGTCCTACGAATGGGTCTGCAATTGTCTTGAATACCTGAGCTGTTAATGTTTCCTGTTCTGTTGTCATCAATTCCGTCGCATTTCCACTAGCATCCGTTACTTCTAACAATCCATTTTCAGAATATGTTGGGAAGTAAGTAATGATTAAATCCATTAAACGCTGGATACCGATAGATTGTGTTGCACATCCTGAATAAACCGGAACGATTTCACCACTACGTACACCAATACGAACACCCTTTGTCAATTCTGCATCGGTAAATTCTTCACCAGAGAAGAATTTTTCCATCAATTCATCATCACCCATCGCAACCGCTTCAGAAATCTGTTCTTTATATAGATTCACTTCGTCTTGCATATCTTCTGGAACTGGCTGGGCTACATCATCAGAAGCCTTTGGTCCTTTATAGTACCATGCCTTATTCTTAAGGATATTGACAGAACCAACGATTTCACCATTTTCAACGATTGGAACTTCAAATGGAATAACGCTCTTACCAAATTCTTCATGTAGGGCATTATAGCTTTCCTGGAAGCTAGTGTGTTCTTCATCTAATTTGTTGATAAAGAAGATAGCTGGTTTTCCCGTTTCCTTTGCCTGTTTATAAGCTAACTTTGTACCAGATTCCAATACATCCTTTGCACTTGCAACGATTAATACGCTATCACCTACCGCAAAACCAGATTGTTTTTCACCAACGAAGTCAAGATAACCAGGTGTATCTATAAAGTTGATTTTGCATTCATCCCATTCGATTGGAACGATAGTTGTATAAACTGATAATCCACGGCGAACTTCTTCAGCATCATAGTCGATCATGCTGCTTCCTTCTGATGTACGACCAAAACGATCAGTCGCCTTTGTATAATACAACATAGCTTCCAGTACAGATGTTTTACCAACTCCACTGTGTCCTACTACAGACACGTTACGAACTTCATTACTTAAATAGTCTCTCATCTTTACTTCCTCCTACTTGAAATATCCTTCTAGCTGTGCTCTTAATGGTTCACGGATATAATCAACAGCCTTATATCCTTGTTTGTCAGTTGAATCAATATCAGCTCCATAAGCGATTAATTTTTCAATTAAGCTTGCATATCCACCATAAGCAGCTCGCATCAATGCTGTACAACCATTGTTGTCAAATAAGTTCACATCAGCATTTCTTTCAAGTAGAATGGAGATTGTATCACGTTTAAAGGCAAGAACAGCTTCCATTAAAGCGGAACGTCCTGCTTCATCCTGTGCATTAATATCAGCACCTGCATCCAATAATACCTGTACACAGCGATCTCTTCCTAAGAAGCATGCTCGCATCAATGCTGTTCTACCATTTTCATCAGCAGCATTTACATCAGCACCTGCTTCGATCAACGCTTTACAGATTGTTCTATTTCCTTTTTTCGCAGCTGTCATCAATGCAGTCTTCCCGTTATTATCCGCTGCATTTACATCTGCGTTATTATCGATTAATAACTGAACTACATCTTTACGGTTACGCTTTGCAGCACGCATAAGGGCTGTACGTCCATCTCCATTCTGATAGTTCACTTTTGCACCTGCTTTAATTTGAGCAGCTGCCATTGGGAAATCGCCATTTGCGCATGCATCCCAGAAAACTTTGTTGAAATTCTGATCCATTGTCCTGTCCTCCTGTTATATGTATTTGAATCATAGAAAACATAAAAACTGGAATATACCTAGATATCCCAGTTAACCTGTCTAAAAAGAGTGATTCTATATGTATTATTTACAACAACATTGCTTGTCATGTTAACCACTCCCTTCAATTCGATGATTCAATTCTAACGAAATAAAATCAATAATCAAATCAAGTACCAAACAGGACAAATATGATACCAATCTTTCCACTTGTGGTGGAAAAACTGGTTATTGATTAAAATGAATTCTCAGTACGTTCAATAATCGCATCCTGTGCCTGTGGCATTAAAGAGATATATTGGGCACAATAACCGGCTACACGGACAATCAGATTTGTATAATTCTCCGGATTTATCTTGGCATCCCGTAGACATCCACTGGAGATGACATTGAACTGATTATGATAGATTCCCTTTTTTGCACTGACATATAGAAAATCCACAAAGCGATCTAAGCCATCTTTACCTTCTAATGAATCTGGCGTAAAACGCATATTTAATAGCTGACCAGCTGCAACTCTTGCATTTGGAAGTTTGGATACACTATTGATGACAGCCGTTGGTCCTAATAAGTCTGTACCCTGGGTTGGAGAACATCCTTCATTCAAAGGCGTACCCGCCTTGCGTCCATCTGGTGTTGCTCCTACGACAAATCCATTTGGAACATAGCTTGTGATATTGCTGGTAGACATTGTATAACAGCTTACCAGTGGTCCTTCATTCTTGCGAAGTGTTTCATACTCTGGCAATAGCTTTAAATAGGAATCAAAGACATCCTTAACAATATAATCCACTTCATCTTCATCATTTCCAAACTTTGGAAGCTTTTTAATCTTCTTTAGAATCAAAGCAGATTTAGAAGATTCAAAGTTATCATGCATCGCATCCATCAACTCTTCCATTGTGATTTCCTTATTGTCAAAGACAAGTTTTTTGATTGTATATAAGGAATTTCCAACAATGCTTGGACCAATATTGGACTGGGAAATGACATCATAACGACAGCCTCCCTGTTTCAATGTCTTTCCTAATTTTAGAGAATCCTGAATCAGACACGATGCGAATGGATCGGCATCATAGATTTCTAGGCTTTCATCACAGATCTTATCGCATTCCACACTGATATCCGAATAGAACTTTAGATATTTCTCCCATGTCTTCCATACATCTTCATAGGAATCAAATTTAGATACCATACCATCGCTATCCCATTGTCTAAGCATCACAATCTTGGAATTTGGATCATATCCATTATGCAGCATGACTTCCAATACCTTACCCCAGTTTACATAGGTCATACCGGTTGCACGATGTCCATATTTACCAGGAACACCCGTTTCAACACAGCCGATTGGACAATAATCATTGGCATCTTCTTCTGGAATGCCTAAATCCAATAAGCCTTGAATAGCTACAGTATCATTGAACATGCTTGGCATACCACAGCCAGTACGGATGAGCTTGGCACAGGCTTCTAAAAATTCTCTTGGGGAATCCTTATGATAACGGGCTGAGAAGTTTGGCTCTGCCAAAGAACAAAGATTCATCGCTTCAATACAGATATAGCTTAAATCATTGACCCCTTCTTTTCCTTCTGGGGTAATTCCACCTACCACTAGATTGGAATACAATGGATAGCCCTGGGAAAAACGCGTATGTCCATAAGGACGCACTTTATTATGCGATGAGTTCATCACAAACATATGAGTCACAATTTCAAGGGCTTTTGACTTGTCAAGAATTCCCTTTTCAACATCCTTTACATAATATGGATAGATATACTGATCAAAACGGCCATAACAGAAGGAATGTCCATTGGATTCAATCATCTGTAATAGATGTATCATATAACAGACTTCAACGGCTTCATAAAAGCTTTGACATGGTGTTTCCATCATGTTTAAAGCTAAATCCTTCATTCTATATAATTCTTCCCTACGGATTTCATCTTCACAGTCTAATGCCATCTTCTCTAGGATTGGTGCATATCTTTTAAAGTAATCCAGACACGCTTCTAATGAGATAATGACTGCCTGATAATAATCTTTTGATGATTCATTACATGTTTCAAGATGCTCTTTTGCTTCTTGAATAAGATTTCGAAAGCCTCTTCTTAATACCATTTCATGATCAGGGACAATATGTCCATCCCCACTCATGGAAATCCCACCTCGATGGATGATGCCCTGTTTTTCCGCAAGAAGGATTTCCTCTGTTAAATTCTTATTCACGCGATCTTCATGGGTCTTTCCTATCCAGTAAGGAGCAATCTGTCTTAAATCTTCCTTTGTCTTTTCATCGATATAGAAAACATCCCCTTCTCTTAAAGAGAATTCATCCAGTTCCTTAATGACCCATTCAATGGAAAATTCAGGAAAGATAGGTGCGGCAAAATTACGTGATGCCTGATTTCCAAAGATTAATGAATCTTCTTCTACATATAAATCCATATTTCTAAGTGTATGCGCAAAGGCATACGCTTTTTTTAGAATATAGGAATCATTTTCATGCTGTTTGAATGATTCTGTATATAAAATCGCTCTTTGACTGCAGATGGATGCCTTTCTTTTTTCCATCTTAAAACGAAGTCTTTCCAATCGTTTCTGATCAAAATGAATTGGTAAATCTAAAATTGCTGGTTTCATAGACAACCTCCATACTAAAAAGGGTCATAGTTGACCCTATCATACTATTTGTTTAAATCCAATACAACTGGAACCGAACGGTATCCAACACCCATACGATCAATTCCCATATCGATTAACTGTAGGAAGTGTTCTCTTGTACGGATGCATCCAGATCCTTTGATTTTAATCTTATCACCGCATTCTTCCATCATAGCTGCAATGATTTCTGGTGTAGCACCATGTGATTCAAATCCAGTTAAGAATCCTGTTGAAGTCTTGACAAAGTCAGCACCGGCTTCAATGCATACATGACACATCTTTCTTACCTGTTCTTCATTTAATGCATCGGTTTCAAAGATCACTTTGATTTCTCTTCCATATTTATGGCTAGCTGCAACACATGCCTTTAAATCTTCCAATACGGCATCGTATTTTCCGGCACGGATATAACCAAAGTTGGCAACGATATCCACTTCCTTAACTGTATCATATTTGGCAACCTGTTCAATCTGGGCAACACGTGAAGCGGTTGAACTTGTTCCAAATGGGAAATCTGTTACTGGACACAACATAGTATCTGTCCCTTTTACATATGGTTCACATAAGTCCATATACCCTGGGTTGATACAGATTGTTGCACATCCTAGCTTAACGCCATCCTTTGTCAATTCAACAATGTCTTCTTCCGTAAATTCTGGTTTACGCAAATAATCCTCAAGATGCAAGCTGCCGTCAGTAATTTTTATCGCAATCAGCTTCATGAAATGATTAAAATCTTCTCCTCCCATATCATTAATCAGGTCACCCAAATTTCTGTCGCCAACTGCTAAGATGTTTCGAACTGAAAGAATTTTTGGTTCCGCTTTACCATTTAAGATTTTACTGTATCCTGGCCTGCTCATCAAAGCCTTTTCAGCGACTTCTTGGTCACTCATTTTATCATGCTTTTTGTACTCATGCAGCACCTCAAGCATTTTAGCGAGCCATGGATCAATTTTCTCAAGGGAATGTTCTCGACGATGAAGAATTCTGCGTTTGTTCATAATAACACCTCCTGAAACTTAGTTTACTGAATCCAATTTGGTTTTTGGCGCATAGCATACTATTGTTTACGCAAAGGCTTTTTGGAGGCGTCATGGAGAAAAATTCCCAAAAATTTTCTATTGACAATTCATTTTTTTGCTCTTAAACTGACCACAAATATTGGGCCCAGGTTAGGAGGTTATAGTCAAAAATTTGCTTTTTACGGAAAAAAATTTACCGGTTCAGATGAGCTCTGATATGCATGCAGAGTATTCAGATGGACCCATAAGGGAAAGGAGTCTCGCTCCCAAAGAGGAAGCAAGTGAGCTTGAGCTGGCGGAACTAGTACGCAGAGCTCAGGGCTTCGACCAAGCTGCCATCGATGAGCTGTATA
>JABUSD010000182.1 GCA_021442845.1 Holdemanella sp. | reverse complement strand
ATCAATGTTTGTGATTGTTTGTAGGTTTACCAATGCAAATGTATTTTTTAGATTTTTCAGTTTATTAATAAATTCATCTGTAATCTCTACAGAATTAACATAAATAATGTACTTTTCTGTTTTGGTATTGTGGTTCTGTAGATATTCAATCATCTGTAATTGTATATCCAATAATTCTTTTACATCCAGATCATATTCATCCATCTGTAATTCATTAATATAAGATGGGCTTACTAGTTTTACCAATTGTTTAGATGTCATCTTATTGAATTCAAGATTAAAAATGCTTTGTTCATTTAATTCCTGTGCTAAGGAATCAAATAAAATATCAATTGTATTTACCGTATCAAAATATTCATAATCACTAAGTAAAGATTCTAAATATTTATACAATAACGATTTAACGCCTAGTTTAGATTCATCTAATATAGAGAAATTATCTGATATTTCTATATAGGTTACTCTTTTTATATCGATTGGCTTTCCATCTAAATAGACTACTGGCTTATATTTATTTTCTTCTCTGTATTCACTTTTTACTGGGTTAAAATATAGACTTAATAATTTTTGAATCCTATATTTTGCTTTCTGATTATTCCCTAATAAGAGTTTGATAGAATCGAGTCGAATCGTATATTCATCTTCTCCGTTTGTAATTTTCAACTGGTTCATATCTTTGTGAATGAATCGCTGCCAACTATTTTTTCCTGCAAAGACTTTCCACCTAGGATTGTTTCTATCTTTGCATACTGTTTTTCTGTAACAGTAAGAATTCGTATCTGTCCTTTTGGTGGTAAGTTTCTTTGAAGCATATTAACATGCTTGATGGCAGCATCCCTATTCGCAAATATCTTGCAGTATACAGAATACTGCATCATTAGATATCCGTTTTTTATAAGGTACTTACGGAAAGAAGCATAATTTCTTCTATCTTCTTTGGTCTTAACAGGTAAATCAAAAAATAATACAATTCGCATAAAATCATAAGTCATTTTCATACAGCATAGGAAGAGGGAATAAAATAATATTCTCTTCATCCTCAATAAAGTGAACAATGGAATCGAAATATAAACTTATCGCATTGGCAATTGTCTGCTTTCTAGAATCGATTGAAATCTTATAATTGGTTAATTGAATTAGGGCATCTCTATGATCCTGTTTGAATAATATGTCTTCCATCATATTGTTGTAGACATAGTTATCTACAATTGGTCTAAATACTTCTATTATGTCATCACTTAGATTGAACATATTGTTCTTTCCTTTGTGAAAGACACCTAAATTAGGTAAATATCCTTTCGCTACAATTATGGATGTGATTAATGAGCGGAAGATACTATATCCATAATTTAATCCTGCATTAATGACATCTTCATCAAATCGAATGAAATCAGGTCCAAACAGTTCTCTAAAATACATCTTTGCAGCTAATCCTTCTCGATTGGTCTTATCCCCTGGAACAACTTCATCTACAAATTCATACAGTTTCTGACACACTTCAAAACTCTTATTGTTCTCTTTCAGTATTTCTATCTGGTTTAGAATCTTATATTTAACAATTTGAGCATGAACAATTTCTTTTCTTTGCTGATCCCATATGATCTGTTTAGATATGTTGCCACTAGCTGAGAAGTGTCCATTCATTGGTAGAATATAGCTCTTTGGTAAATGGTCTACCCCACATAATATTGTACAAACATTGTTTTCTGTTAATTTATTGATTAGTGGTACGCTTAAATGAGATTTATAATTATCAATGACAAGTATTTGAATATCTGAAATAGGAAATAATAATGAATCATCTTTCACTTCCACTTTTAAATTGTCTAAATACAATCTCAGATATTCACATTTTTCTACATAAATTACTCTATGACCCATAAAAAGGCAAAAAGAAAAGGCTCAAAAGAGCCGAATCCGGGATAAACCCTTGTTTTGTTAGGTCATATATTATTTCGCTAGAATATAACCATCTATATTATAGTCTAATCAAAAACCAATTTCAAATTGTTTTCTTTAACCTCATATAGATTTCCAAGAACATCTGTTGAGTATTTGATGATATTGACAAAAGAAGTTACAGTTGGCATTAATTGTTTTTTACAATGTGTATAGATTGGCTTAACTTCTATTGTGCCAGTATTATCGTTATTCGTTGCCGTGAATTTTACAACTTCCGGATGAATGCCATCATGATAGAGTATTGGACCATCATTCTCTTTAGACTGGTCATAGATATATTTATCCCCTGGTTTCTTTACAATTCCAATTAGTTCATCTCTATGACAGGAACATACAAATCGTGCCTTTGTGTCAATTTTCTTTCTTTCTAATTCACTCTTATACCAATTTTCATCAATTACATATTTATCTTTATTCTTTTCATAGTGAACATCTTTATAACGTACAGTTACAAATCTAAATTTACCATCTGAACATTGATAGAAATCTGTTCTATAAGGACTAATCTGTTTCATGATGACTTTCTTTTTCGTTGTATTGTAGTTACTTGTGACATCGAGATGATTCCCTAGCTTTTCACTATAGAATTTAATGGTTTTGATTTCTGGTCCATTTCCCTTCTTAGAATATTTTCTTAATGGGCCAAACTGTTCCCTATAGGCGATTAATGGATTATCACCTACAAGTATATATTTTCCTTTTTTGTCTTTCTCATAGTGCTCTTTTGAATCTTTGTACATTTCAAAATCAGCCATAACAATCTGTTCAAGAATCGCAAATGTCTGAGGGTCTTTATCCTTCATAATAAGGCTGCTTTCACCATTGATGATATCGGATACCATCTTTATGACTTGCTTATCCTTTTGTGCATAGATATCCTTAATGCGTTCTACAAGCATTTCCCCATTCTCTGTTGTTCTTGTACTATAAAGTGTTTCATCAGCAATCTGTCTATTTGGTTTTGTGTCCACTTTATGCGAAATCTTAATTGGATTATAATACAAGTCCTCTTTTTCAATCTGCCCTTTGTAATATTTATTGCTATCTTCATAGATTCCTTTTAATCGTGCAATAAAGCTGATATATAAAGGATCTAGATATGCATTGTCATCTGGAATCGCCTTTATTTCACCTGTTGTTTCATCATAGAAGTTATCAAATGTATACTTTGACAAATATGTATTTAACAGATTCATCTTCTTCACAGATGCAACAATCAATCCATCTATCGCATGGTGCAGATAATCTTCTTCTCTTTCCTTTTCTAACTGAATCTGATTTCTAAATTTATGCGTAATGCTTCCTTTTACTGTATGTACTTTTGTATCGATTTCATTATCCTTGAAATAATCAGATAATGTATTTAATACAACTCTACATGCATAGCTTGTATCCACTAAGTTTCGATTAATGAATTCTTTAATGACACTAAACTTTGTGATATCTTCTTCAAATAATAGATTTCTTTTCTTTTTAAAATTCTTATTCTTATTTGATCGTTCTCTATATTCATTTAATGAGCATCCTAAGCCATCAAATTTTCCTGCTTTATAAGCCATAATAGGCGTTAGATTTCCCTTTAACTGGTTTTCCATACGGGTAATAAGAACTTTATTATTTTGTGAATCATCCAATGAGATGGAAATAGGGATAATATGATCAATTTCAACATAGCTTGGATCTGAAATGATTCTTCTTAAATCTAAATCCTGGAATGTATATGCACTCTTGCACTCCTGTTCCATATATAAACGGATTTTTTGTTTTGTCTTTCCATTTACCTTATCTGGTTCAAATCCTGCATCTTTTAAGAATGTATCTACTTCCTTATTTCTTGTTTCAAATGCTTTTTGCTTCTTTTTGATGTTATCTTTTTGTTCTTTTGAATTCTTAGCTCTTGTCATTTCTACAACAATAGAATCGAATTCACCATATCTTTTACGTAGTGTATTCACTATTTTAAACGTTTCTCTTTGTGCTTTTTTCGCAACTGGAGATAGAATCGCTGTATCATCCGCTTCAATATTTTTCTTTCCTTTATGTGAGGCTCTATTCTTATCAAATAGCTTTAATTCATGAAGAAGCTGCATCTGGTTCATAGAAGTCTTATATAGTTCTTCATTTAAAAGGTGCATGGCTTTCAATGATAATGCATGATATCCTACAATCTTTGTCTTTGAAGATATTTCTTCAACTAGTTCAGCGGATAATTCATACCCTAGCTTATGAATTGCTTCTTTTCTTTCATCAAGTCCTTTTTTATTTGTAAGGATTTCAATGATAGAATCCATCATTTCATAATCATTTAAGGTAATATCCATTCCATGATTCTTGAATGATTTTTTCATTTCCTTATAGCCTTTAAATTCTGTAATTAATGGCTTATCATTCTTATCAATTCTAAATCCAGAGATATCTTCAAGATCTGCATTCAATAAGGATGCGATCTTTTTAGGTGTTATGGATCCAGTTTTACTGATTATTGATAGTATTTCCTTTTTTTGTTCTGTTTCCAATGATTCGCCATTTACCTTTAAATTATTCAAATCATTCAACACGTTGAACAATTCAGCTGTAACTGCCATTTTAGGTGCTCTAAATTCATCTGGAAATACACTACAGCGTCCACGCATACGTTCAATTAGATCTTCATATTGAATTTCACCATTTTCATTATAGAAAAAGCGCCCATAAGGAGTTGGTGATTTTTCACTTCCTGGTCCTTCATAATAAGCACGTTTTCGTTGAATAATCTGTAGAATCTGATTATTTAATGCTTCATCCAATCCTTGATTTGATAATATCTTTTCTGCTTCATTTACATAATCTTCTGTTCTAAAATTATTGTCATGTCCACGTACTTTAGATTTATCCTGTAATCTTTCTAACTGAACTTCACAGACATATTTACCTTTTGATAATTCTTTATTATTTCTAGCTAGGATATCCTTTGTTCCTTCTCCATCATCATCTGAATCATTATCATCCACTGTATCAAGAGAACTTCCTCTATGCTTAGTTAGATGCAATATGGCTGCTGTTAATTCATCATTTGATAGTTTTTCAGTTAAACCTTTTACTCTTACTTCATAGACATTTTGAAGTGGATGATAATCATCACCCATAATCCCATTATTCTTCAATAATTTCTGCATATCCTGTAAACGTGTATTTTTTCTAGATAATAGTCTTCTTCGTCCACGTACAGTTCTTCTTTTCTCATTGTTTTCAGCAGTTCCTTCTTTAAATAGACGAACGCCATAATCAACAAATTCATTGGAATCAATATCAATTACACCATACCCAACGGATGTAACACCAATATCCAATCCTAATACTAATCGTGTCATTGTTTTCCTCCGTTACAATCTACTATTATTATACCTTTTCTTTCTGACAAAAAACGGTTTATTATTGTAAAAACATACATGAACTTTGTCAATAATGACATATACACTAAAAAAGATGGTTATTTACCATCTCTTCTATTTCATCGAGTGCATCTAAAACATCTAAAGCTTCAAATAGAATGCCTATACTGGCTTTTAGCAAGCTTAACTTTATTCATACAACTTCTATGTAAAGTTTTATACATAGAAGTTGTTCATATTTTTTACTTATCCCATAATAATGATATTATTTTCTAAGTTCCTCTCTTACTTCCATTAGAATATCACCTAAGATTCCTTCTCCAGGCCAATCCTTACAATCTGTATGCGATGCCGTTTCTGCATCAAGTCCTATTCCCCAGATTTTATCTTTTGGACTGGCTTCAACAAGAATTGCATTGTCTGTGGCAAGTAGTTTTTTATATAAGTCTTTATTCTGTTCAAACTTTGCCTTAATTGCTACTTTGGCAATTTTACTTCTATGGGCAATCCAGATAGTATTATCAAATGGTGTGATTTCTCTTCCAAGCGCCTTTACTTCCCATTGCTTATTACTCTTTAGAATGGCTGTATATCTTTTGGAATCATGAAATAGTTTTGCCTTTTGTGCCATGATATATTGTTCCACATGCAGATATTCAAAATCATCTATAACAAATTTACTTTTATACCAGTTACTAAGCCACCCATTTTCTTCATCTTCTTTCCAGAAGAATATATATTCCTGTTCACTCTTTCCTTTTTGATATTGCAGATTCATGATTGAAAGTTGGCCACCATCCATATCTCTGGATGTTAAAGTCAACTTCATCCTTCTTGCTTTCAAGACGAATGTTTCTTTCAGTAAGATGATAACCTAAGGCTGGATTAGTTTCATACCAGATGTCAATATCATTCACATCTGATTGATGTTCAACGCTCCACTCAAACCATCCTGCATTCTCATTCTTTCCAGATAATGTATCATTTCTGAATTCAGTGAATTTAGTTCCTTTTGATATAGCTGTTGGAGGTGTTCCAAAATAGATGATCTGTGGGTTCTTTGATTGTGAAACAGTGTACTGTAATGTAGATTCCTGCTCAGGTGTATATTCCTGCGCCTCATCAATTATCAAAGTATCAAAACCTTCACCAAGTCCACCTGTAGAAGTTCTTGTTCTGAAACTACATGTTCCACCATTTTCAACACCTAAAATAGTAATCTTTTCAAGTCCATACTGTTTAGAATAAGAAAATGCTTTTTCATACTTAACATCCTTGCGTACTCGAATAACCTCTTTATATCCAGCCTTTTTCAATAGCCTAGATAACCTCTTGGATGCAGCGCTTGATGTGGATGTAAGATGGGCTGTATGGAGGATCTGCTCATTTCTTTTGATAATTCCATCCATCTCTCTAGCTGCAATGACTTCACCTTTTCCATTACGTCTTGAAAGAGATCCGCCTATCTTGCTGTGGACCCAGTAGCCATTTTTATCAACAGCTTCAATATCCATTGAAACTATCTCCTGCCATTCCTGCAGTTTCTGTCCTGTCGAATTGTATAGATCTATCGCATCTTTTCCTTTTGTCTCTTCATAAGGAAGTAAATAAATTTTTGTGGGAGTCTGACGGCCATACCTTTTTGTAGCCATCTATAACCCTCCTAAATATAAAAACAGATTCATCTAAGAATCTGTAATTATTATTTTTTTGTTTAATTGCTTCTATTGTTTTATACTGAAAACTCTCTGAGTTATTTTATTACTGGTGGTTCACGTTCTTTAATATAAATATTTATTGATATTTGATTATCCATCATATATGGATAATCACTAACCATGTTTTCAGCATTATCCATAATTTCTTGACCTAATGCTTTTATGATGTTAATAAGTTTTTTCTTTGCTTCAACTTCCATTTATAAATCTCCATTTCAACAAAACAAAAAGTAGTTTTAGCTACTATAAAATAGATTATACAAACTTATTGTTATTATTTCTGATAATAAATATAATCGTATAAATAGTATAATCTTTTACCATAATCTGAACATTCTTCTTGTTCACTTAACCCATATGAAACTATATTTTCATTAATGAAAACTAATAAATCACGCAAATTATCTGTCGCAATACACTTTTCCTTATCATCAATATAATAATCAATATCTAACTTTGAAAAATCTAATGTTTTTAGAGTAATATATGCTTTTTCATCTAAATAGTATTTTTTCATAATAAATTACACTGAATAAGTCTACCTGTATCAGGATTTAATGTTACAACGCAATTCTTACCTATATAAGAAATACTTCTTCTGCCATTTGAATATAAAGTATTGTTTTTTCTATTTCCTTTAAAAAGTGCTTCTTCTACATCTTCAAGTTCAACACCTGAACGCCTAATAATTAATGATCTTTCTTCTTTTATTTTAGGATCTTCTAATGTTCCTATCATTCTATGTAGAAAATGCTGTGAAATAGAGTTTATTTTCATTCCATCAACAGTTTCCTTACCAACAAGCTCTCTTTCTATCCTATCATGCAATAAAATATAGTCATCAAGAGAAAATAATGAAGTTATCCATCCGTCATTAATGCCTTTATAATATTGTTCTTTTAGCAAAGCTATAGGAGAATTATAATATATATTTTTACCAGTTATGTCAATACCTGATGTTTTTTCCCTTAATTCTTTTAATACATCTAACTCTTTCTTTGAATTAGACATCATATATGCAATTCTTTCTTTCTTGTGATAATTGTTTTCAGTTATCCAATCATTATTACTTTTCCATACATTCTGTCTACCTTTTATATTAAAATATTCAACTGTACAGTCACAGTTGTCATGCCTCATATATACTTCTCTTGGTTCTTCTCCATAAGTATATACACCAGCTAACATTCTGCACCATTCACATGTTTCACCATGTAGCTTTCTAACAATTTTTGATGTAATGCCTACTTTATCCCTTTGCTTTGCATTTTCTTTTATAAAGTTATCAAAAATACTTTGTGCATTGTTCTCTATTGATCTTGAAATAATATTATCTACTTCATTCCAAAAATACATCAATTCATCCTTTTCCATTCATATATTCCTCCTGGACTGCCATAAGCTTGTTCATGATGGATTTTATCCTCTCTTCTGGAAAAGGTGCTTTCACTGGCTTTATGCCTATGTTCTGCTCCTTGTCCATACAGATCTGTACGTTAAATGCCATCCTGTATACCAGTTCATAAACTTCCTTCATGATTGGAATCATTGTCCTTTCGAGGATGTTCCAGTATAGCTTCCCATCTGGAAGTGTTTTTTCATTGTAGTAATGAATGAGTGCCTTTGATGCATACTTGCCTATTCTTCTTGATAATAGGGAAACATCAGAAAAGGAAGCCTTAGTGTTTTCACTTAAAGCTTCCTGTATTTCCTTATCATTATTTACATCATGATAGAATTCATTTCTTATCTTCTCATATAATCCTGGTACAACATCTTCCATTCCTATTCACCACCTTCAGCTGGTTCTAGTTCACTTGCCTCAAGTCCTGTAAGGATGGATAGGTTATCTTTGTTTACATAGCCTGGAACTGCCTGATTCAGCTTGATTGCACCATCACCAATGCTGGAAAGGCTTGATGCATCTGGTTCAAAGATTGGTTCCCATACTGGCTTGACTGTATTGATGATATTTCTTCTGTACTTATATTCATCTTCAAGGCATCTGGCTACAAATCCTACATTCACAAAGCATGTTCCAAAGTTCTTCTGCGCCTTCCTTGCGATTGATCTAAGCGTTTCATGGCTTGCCTTGATTGCCTCTGCACTTGTTGGATTGTCTGATACAAATCCCAGATCATTAGGTGTAAGCCCTGTTTCTCCACAGAACTGCTTTACATACATCTGCATATGGTCCATATGCGGTGCCATTGACTGCTGCTGGAACTGCCCGAGCTTTGGGACATCCCCTTCTGAATCCTTTGTAATCTGGATGACGGATGACATAGCTGCCTTCCACTTGTCAAATTTGACTCCCTTTTCAAGTCCAACAATATATTTCTGTGGATAGGAGTAGAATTCTGCACTGATTTCTGCTCTCTTCAATGTATTGCATGCTCCCTGCACAATATCCATGCAGGCCCTTGTTATTCTTGAATGGCCAAATGGTCTTGTATCACTTGGCTTGTATATGATAGGTACCAGTAATGGATAGCCTGCCTTGTTTTCAACCTGGTAAGGCTCTTTCCCTTTTTCATAGTATTCAGTATAGTCTGGTGTGAAATAGGCTTCTACAATTGGGCTTCCATTTTCATCTGTATCCAGAATTGCGTACCCTTCTTTCAATAGACCTGTTTTCGTATCAATGATTCCTGTTGCATTTGCTCCATCAATGACCTGCAGTGATGGATGCACACTTCCTTCATCCTCTGAAATGTATACAAAGGAGCATGAGCTAATCAGGGCAGAAAGGATGGCTGAACTGAAGAATACATCTGGATTGTTGTTGTCAAAAATTGTCTGCATATCAAAGACATCATTCCTGAATCCTTTGAATACAAGCCTATCAGCCAATGCATCCACTGCCTTTGTACACCATCCAACTTTTACCTGGATGTTTATCTTTGTCTCTGGTGTTGAAATGCCGTTATCCCTGATGGCATATTTCTGATCATAGTATTCATATTTAGTCAAAACCCTTATCTTTTTGGATGCCAATTTGCTCCTTAACTTTCCTATTCCTGCAAGCTGTTCCATACGCTTTCCTCCTCATATGCTTTCTGGCCTCGATATCTGCGAGATATTTGTATAGTGACGCGTGAAGATCAGAAGCATTATTTTTTAGGGTAAATATGCCCATATTTTTCTACATATTCTGCTCACTTCTGTAGCTCATCCAGTCAATTAAAAGAGGAAGATTTCGATTGCCAATCTCTTCCTCTTTTTCATGTTTGATGGTGGATGGGAGCATGTCTGACTTCATCCTGTTGCACCTGAAGTGTGACAGCTGTAGATTGTTGATATCGCTTGGATGACCACCCCGATTGATGGGAATGATATGGTCTACAGTTGCACTCATTGGATGTGGATAGCGTATAGTCTTATCTACTTCCTGTCCACAGATCCCGCACAAACACTGCTCCTTCAATATCCTTTTCCTATTCCTTTCAAACTGCTGGCGGTATGCTCCATAATCCCTGTATTTAGACATGGATTATAATGACCAGTATGGGCCATACATATCAATGATCTCTCTGAAATCTTCAAGATCATGCCCTTTGATATATGGCTTTTCCTTATCTGTTCCTGCATGCTTCAGTTCATGCCATGCAAGGATCTTAATCTGTTCAGGTGTCAATCTTTCAATGCCCTTATAGAATGTGATTGTGAAATCATATGGACATGTCCATCTGTATGATGAGGATACAAGAGAGCATTCACCCAATACTTCATTGTCTCCCTTTTTCTTGTATACGTCATGATATAGGTATGCAATCGTGAATATACTTTCATCCAATGGCTTGAATTCATCTGGATGTTCCCTGATTACCTCTTCACACAATTCTCTTATCCATTCTGCAGTCTGTCTGTTTGTCATAATTACCTCACTAAAAAAGAGCCAAACTGTATGTCTGACTCTTTCTGATATTACTATTGTATCATGGAAAAGTGGTTTACATTGTAAACTATTTATATAAATTTATTCAGTTCTGAGTATATATGCTTATATAACCCTTGTCTTGTATATCCATATTTCCTTGATACTTCATATGCATTTATCCTATGGAAGTACAGGTCAAATAATATATTCTGGTCTGTAATGGATAGGAACTCAATGATACTACAGTCATTGATCCTTCTCCTATAGTATTCAATTTCATTCTCCTTCATGGTTATCTCTTCAAGAAGTGCCAATGGTGAAGTATATGTATGACTGTAGGTTGGCATTGGAAGAGGATTTCTTTCCTGATCTCTAGTCAATCTAGGTGCATTGTGTGATATGCCTAGAATCTGATGATTCATCTCTTCCAGTTCCATATTGATTTCAATTATCTTTCTGCAGCAGTATATGCTTGATTTAAGATCATATATAAACTGCCTGTTTCTATCCATTCTGTTACTCATTTATTATTATTTCCTCTATCATTATCCCTTTGCTTCTATTGGTATATCCACCATTGATTCCTGTCCTGCTTTCAATGTTGAATCCTATCAGTCTTAATCTTTCAATATATTCCCTTGCGTTTCTATTGCTGATGTTGAATTCACATGCAATTTCACCCAGTTTTTTATATCTTTCTGGATTGTCTGATAGATATATTAATATCCCTATGCAATAATATGTTTTACTCATACTATCCTATTTTAAATATTTAGCTTTTATTCGATATTTATCCTTTACGTCATCATACCATTTTAGATTATATAATTTTTTTTTTGTTATGCCATTGCAGTAGTCGCATACAGTCTGACGATTGATATATAGCTTATCAGCTGCTTCTCTTGAAGATTTGAATATATGTTTTGCTTTCCCTTCATCATCAATCATAATGATGTATCTTCTTTTTGACATATATCCTGTCATTTTTCCAATTCCATGCTTATCTGTAATATATAGATTACCAATATCATTGTTCAATCTATTCATATCTTTATGTACAATACATTCATTTTCATTGAGTATTCTATTATGGAACGATTCCATAATAAGCCTTGATACCTTAATTGTTTTACTATTATTTACCTTGATAAATAAATCATTATTCTTCAGGAATGGATGAAGATATTTTCTTTTTCCATTCTTGTATTTTCTGTATACTTTTCCTTTTTCACTGAAGTAATAACCTTTGTATACTGGATGCTCCCTATATATGTACTTGCTACTCATGATCAACCATCTCTATTGTATCTGGATTTACCTGTATCATTGATTTTCCAAACCCTAGATTTTCCCATATGTAGTATCTGCACATGTCTATGATCTCAAGCTCTCCTTCAATGACTCTTCCAGCTAATGTCTTGCCTCTATATATATTTTTTTTCTTTTCTTGTTCTTTCATTTTCAATTTCCCTCAGAAGTTCATCTACAATTACAAGTTCAGTTGTTATATCTTCTGACAGCTTTACAATTTCACTTGATAGTTCCTTTATTTCATTTCTAATAAACTGTATCTGTGTCAGATGAAATTCCATGCTCTTTTCACTTTTATTAAGTTCACTTTGTCTTTTATACTCTTGGTTAATAGTCATTTTCAGTTACCTTCTTTGCAGCTAATAGTATTCCAAATATTGACATTGATAGAATAAATACATCCAGCATTACTTCTTTTTCTGATGATGTGTATACCGGATCATGTTCGTGTATATATTCTCCATATATTTCAGATGCATTATCTTCTTCTGGATTTCTATCTTTTCCTCCATTGTTTTCGCAATCAATAATTCCCATTCCAGATGATTTATCTTTGCCTTCATCTTCTCCTTCTTTGTCTGATATATGTCCTTGTCCATCTCTTTCATTTTCATAACATTCCTCATATGTTCCTATGTATGTTTCATATCCGAATACTCTATAAGTGCAACTATGGAATCCAAATAAAGAAACAATGGTGATGCAGAATACACAATATACTCCAATGATGAAATCTAGTATTTTCTCTATTTTTTTCATATTATGCCTATTCCTTTGTGTCCTCCAATCCAGTTATATTCCCATCTGAGCATGCATACTCCTTTACATTGGGCTTTGATGTATTTCTTAATCCTATTGTTCGTTCAAGAACGCTGTATTCATTGCAGCTGTAATTGCCACATTCTCTTGTACCACATTTTTTCATGCAGAAATTGTTCAATGCTTCTAATGGTGTCATAGTATCCCTTTCTAGTTCTTTTTTTTTCTGATCTACAATCTTGTATATAGAATCTCTTATATGCTCAAATTTTATATCTGTGGTTTTGCCATTGAATGAATTTATTATTATATGCCTGCTGTATCCTGTATCTATTGATATGTCTTCTATATTTATCTTATGTTCCATTACCATCATTTTAAGTGAGTTTCCATGCATTATTCCATACTTCTTCCTGTATGTTTCTGATCTGACGTGATGGATATTACCTTTGGCATTTCCACTTGTTAATATTGGCCTTGGCGCTTTCTTTGGAATCTTGAATTCATAATTTTCACAAGGAATTGTATGTTCTGGTTCAATAGTTACTATCCAATGTGTAGTCCCGTGTTCATAGAACATGCAGTCTATATACCTGTTGTATACCGCTATAATCTTAGCTTTCTGACCACTATTATAATGTGCTTTTAAAGGTGGATGTATCAGCTGTACGCAATCACCAACTCTATATTCATTACTGATCATATTAATTTTCTTTCTTTTCCAGGAACTGTACAGTATCTGTTACAACTTCTGTTACATATGATTTATTCCCTTTGATATCTGAATATGATCTAGACTGGATATGTCCTTCAATTCCAATGAGTGAGCCTTTCTTTATATATTCATAAATATTTTCAGCCGTTTTACCCCATGAAACGCATTCAATGAAGTCTGCACTCTGCTGTCCTTCTTCATATTTATTCCTTCCAACAGCTAGAGTATAGCTGCATACACTATTCCCGTTTGGGGTCTTCTTTATTTCTGGATTCTTTGTTAATCTACCTACTAGAACCGCTTTGTTAATCATTATTTACCTCTCATTCTAGTTTACTCGTAAAGCCCTTTTTTCATGATTTAAATGGTTTATTTTTAGCTTAATTCTAATACCATTTCATAATAAGCATTTTCTTTATATTTAACACTTCATATTTACCTTATTTATGGGATATCCATAACATTCATGAATATCATATACTAAATACGTTTTATAAATTTGTTCGTTTTTTTTCTATATCGTTAATTAGCACATTAATTTTCTATAATGGTTTCATTTTTTCTATAATATAGGTGGATTTAGCATCTCATAAGTTATCAGTCCGAATCGCATTAATATTCTCATAAGTTCATATTCTGTTTCAGCGGTTCTTTCCCTTGATTTGCTTCTAGCAATCCTTACCACACAGAATTCACCGCAGAACTGGATGCTGCATTTATTTCCAATCCTGATAAGGCTGTGATTTACCTTATATATCTGCAATCCTATTCCAATCAGTTTTTCAATTACCTTATCAATATCCATATGCTTATCCTGGCTCTCTTATCCTCTGTGAGCTCCTTTCATAGATGTATGATAGTTTTCCATTCTTGAATCCAGCCCTGTTCTTGGCAATCAGAACAGACAGATTATGAACAAGAGTCTGATTCTTATCATCATC
>JABUSD010000009.1 GCA_021442845.1 Holdemanella sp. | reverse complement strand
ATTCAATTCATACCACTTACCGTTTATTTCAAAACGGATTGTTTCGGGATTATCTTTTATACTCTTATCATTTTCAAAATATTGACTCATACACTGATTATACAAAAAAGATTAGGTCCATGCCTAATCTTTTTATCTCTTTTCTACTTCATATACGATAGCGCCAAATGCAGGTACTTCCACTTCAATCATATATGGCTGATTATTTCTCTTAAATTTGATAGAATGTGCTATTCTTGGAATTCCACCAACCCAGTCTCCGTTATACTGACCCCATTGAGAGTTCAACACTTCACGATATAGGCCGGCTGTAGGCACACCAAACTGCAAGTGATACTGATTTGTAGAGAAATTTAGGATTACAATGAAATCCTTTTTCGTGCCTTTACGAATGAATGAGTATGTATTGTGCTGTTTATCATCTGCATCAATCCACTGGAAGCTATCCCAGTCATAATCTCTTCCATAGAAAGCATCGTTTTCTACATAAAGCTTTCCTAAATCTGCAAAATATTTTTCAAAGGAATCATGCATAGGATAATCTCTTAAGAACCAGTCACAGCTTCTCTGTTCATCCCATTCACGCAGCATTCCCAGTTCATTTCCCATAAAGTTCAACTTCTTACCTGGATGTAAGAACATGTAAGCATATAAAGCTCTCGCCTGAGCAAATTTCTGTTCATATGTACCCCACATCTTATCCACTACAGTTGCCTTTCCATGAACAACTTCATCGTGTGAGAAAGGTAAGATAAACTTTTCGCTATAGAAATAAGCCATTGACCAGTTGATCAGGTTATGGTGATACTGGCGATAGATTGGATCCATCTTAAAATACTTGAAGGTATCATTCATCCAGCCTAAATCCCACTTATAGTCAAATCCAAGACCACCATCTAAGCCTAAATGTGTAACTCCCTGGAAATCCGATGAGTCTTCTGCAATCAGCATAATTTTTCCTTTATGTTCCTCATTCAACATATGATTCATACGTTTCATAAAGTTGCAGGCACCTTCATTGACACCTCTTGTCTTATTTCCCTTCCAGAAAATCGCATTCGAAATCGCATCCATGCGCAATCCATCAAAATGATACTTATCTAACCAGAAGTTAGCTGCACTCATCAAGAAACAGCGAACTTCTTCTCTCCATAGATTAAAATTCAAAGTTCCCCATTCTGAGTTCGCATCCTCTTCCTTATCATATTCATACAATGGCGTTCCATCAAAGTAACGAAGTGCATAATCATCCTTTACAAAGTGTACTGGAACAAAATCCATAATAATTCCAATTCCCGCTTCATGAAGTGCATTGACAAAATGCATCAGATCCTGATTTGTACCACAGCGGGCTGTTGATGCGAAATATGCCGTACATTGATATCCCCATGAACCATCGAATGGATGTTCACATAAAGGCATAACTTCAACATGCGTAAAGTTATGTTTCTTGCAGTGTGCGATTAAATCCGCTTCAATATCTTTATATTGGCAGAATTCTTCCCCTTCTTTTGTCCATGATCCAACATGCATTTCATAAATATTGACAGGTTTATCAAAATTCTTTGATCTTGAATTCATCCATTTCTTATCTGTCCATCCGTCATATGATAAATCGGCGATAACAGAATTTGTCTTTGGACGCATTTCACTATAGAAAGCATATGGATCAATCTTATCCACAACATTTCCATATTTTTGAACAACACGATATTTATAACTATCGCCAACTTTTGCACTCTTTACTGTACATTCCCAGATTCCTTTTTCATCTCGAACCATTGGATCTGCTGTTTCATCCCAGTCATTAAAAGAACCAACCACACTGATTCTTTGTGCATTTGGTGCATACACCGCAAACCGTACACCATCTTTTTGTACATGGGCACCGAAAATATTATAAGCCTTGATGTCACGCCCTTCAAAAAAAGCTTGTGTTAAAGTATATTCCATAATTCACAGTCTCCTTACCCCTATTTTACCCTTTATTAATATAAGAAAAAAGGAAAATTTCATCGAATGTATAACAATTCATATAAATAATGACTTTTGGTCACAAAAAGAGAGTGATTATTCACTCTCTAAAACCGCTTTATATTCATATAATATAGTTTCTAAATCCTGAATTGTAGAAACCGTTGCACATTTATCCTTAAAGACATGGCTAAATGGGAGTCCTTTTAAATACCAGCTAGATAATCCTCTCATTTCCTTCATCGCAACACCTTCTCCTTTATAGTTTGATAGGTCTTTTGCGTGCTGAAGGCAAATGCGAATGCGATCGTCGATTGTGAATGTATGTTCTGCTCCTGTTAAAGAATCCACACAGTCCTGAATCAGAAATGGATTTCCAATAATTCCACGTCCTAACATAACGCCATCACAGCCTGTCATTTCCATCATCTTCTTAAAATCTTCAACATTACGCACATCCCCGTTGCCAAATACAGGAATTGAAACAGCGTCTTTTACCTTCTTAATATACGACCACTCAGCTTTTCCCTCATACATCTGGGATCTGGTACGGGCATGCAGTGCAATTGCACTTGCGCCTGCTTCTTCCATCGCCTTTGCCATTTCTACACAGTTGATATGATCCATATCATATCCTAAACGCATCTTGACTGTTACTGGTTTGGAAACGTTTTTTACTATACTGGATACAAGTTCTTTGGCATAATCAATATCTTTCATCAGATAGCTTCCTGCCCTTGCCTTGATTACCTTGTTGACAGGACATCCCATGTTGAAATCGATGATGTCACAATCTGTCTGTGTATCCAGAAATTTAGCTGCATAGACTACTGTATCGATATCATGTCCAAAAACCTGAAAGCTCACAGGATGTTCATTTTCATCAATTTCCAGCATACGCATCGTCTTCTTTGAATCATAGAATAACGCTTTGTCGCTGACCATCTCATTACAAACAAGGCCAGCACCAAATTCCTTGGAAATTTTACGGAATGCGATTGTGCTGACGCCTGCCATTGGCGCAATAATTACTGGATTTTGAATTTCAACATTCCCAATTTTAATGGACATTTCGACGCTCCAGAATCGCAATCAGCTCGCTTTCGCTAAACTGATATCTTTCGTTGCAGAAATTACATGTGATTTCGCATCCATGATCCTGTTCAATGATATCCATTAAGTCATCTGTCGAAAGGGTCGATAATGCGTTTGCCATTCTTTCCTTGGAACAAGGGCAATCAAAACAGATATCCTGTACGGTTAAAATATTTGGATCTTCAAACAAATCTCTGGCAAGCTCTTCTAAGGAAGAATCATCATATTCATAAATTAAAGTGGACATTGGCTTTAGTCCGCTTAAGATGTGTTCACAATATGCGATTTCCGTTTCTGTCGCATCGGGAAGCATCTGGATAATCATAGCTCCTGCACTGATTACCTGTCCTTCTGGTGTAACGAGTACTCCTACGGATACTGCCGTTGGTGTCTGTTCTGATAAGGTAAAGTAATAGGCAAAGTCATCGCCAATTTCACCACTTTGCAGTTCAACCGTTCCCACAAAGTTATCCTGCATATGCAGATCTTTTGTAACGGTTAATGTTCCATCTTTCCCTACAACAGCCCCGACATTCAACTTTCCGTTTTCATGATAGATATCTTCTACATGCGGATCTGAACAGAATCCTCGGACATGTCCATCGTGATAGGCATCAACTATAATTGTTCCAATTGGACCGTGCCCATTTATCGTTATTGACAACATTTCCTGGTTGGATTTCAACATGCTTCCCATTAGAGAACCAACGGATAAAGTTCTTCCTAAGGCTGCTGTTGCACAGGAATGCAGATCAAATCGATCTCTTGCTTCCTGCACAAGATCTGTTGTACGTGCAATGTATAATCGCACCTTATTGTCTAAAACCAAAGCCTTTAATAATTGATCTTTCATACATTTCCTTTCCAAAAGAAAAGACGCTTCGCGTCTAATCCTATTTCTTCGTTAATTCACTCAGTGCATCATCTAAATCCTGCTGATCCACTTTGTTTGGAGTCACTGGTAGAGGAGGAACAGCCTTTTCTTCCTGAACAGCTGGTTCTTCTACAACTGGCTCATTTGGATTTTTAATCTGACCATATTCCATCAGGTTATTAATCTCTTCGCTTGTTAGAGTTTCATATTCAAACAGTGATTTCGCAATCAAATCCAGTAAATCTTTATTTTCAACTAGAATCTGACGACATTTGTCATGACATTCATCCACAATCTGACGCACTTCCTTGTCAATCAACTGGGCTACTTCCGCTGAATAAGAACTTCCCTGTGTATAATCTCGTCCTAAGAATACATTTCCTTGCGGATCTGCATATTGAATAGGTCCTAATGATGACATACCATAGACACGAACCATGTTCTTGGCAATCTTTGTCAACTGTTCGATATCATTCACCGCACCGGCTGATACTTCACCAAAGACTAATTCTTCGGCTGTACGTCCACCTAAAAGACCTGTAATCTTAGCGATGAATTCGCTTTTTCTATGGAAGAATTTCTCTTCACGAGGCATCATCAAATTATATCCACCCGCTTCACCACGTGGAATGATAGTTACCTTCTGTACTGCATCTGCATCTTCCAGTTTCAATCCAATAACGGCATGTCCAGCTTCATGATACGATACAAGCCACTTATCGGTTTCAGAATATTTCTTGGATTTCTTGGCAGGTCCCATCATAACACGGTCAATTGCTTCATCCAGATCATTCATTGTGATCACTTTTTTCTTATTACGAACCGCAAGAATAGCTCCTTCATTCAATACATTGGCAAGATCGGCCCCAGAGAATCCTGGTGTTCGTTTTGCCAGATTTTCAAGGCTTACATCCGATGAAAGCTTCTTGTTGCGAGCATGAACTTCAAGGATTTCCTTTCGTCCTTTTACATCCGGTAAGTTAACCGTTACATTTCTATCGAAACGTCCTGAACGCAATAGGGCTGGATCCAGTACATCCGGTCTATTTGTAGCCGCGATTACTACAATTCCCAGATTATCTGTCATACCATCCATTTCAACCAAAAGCTGATTCAATGTCTGTTCACGTTCGTCGTTTCCTCCACCCATACCGGCACCTCTCTGGCGTCCTACGGCATCGATTTCATCAATAAATATAATACATGGTGCATTCTTCTGCGCATTCTTGAACATATCACGAACACGGCTTGCTCCGGTACCAACAAACATTTCTACAAAGTCAGAACCAGAAATCGAGAAGAATGGCACGTTGGCTTCTCCAGCAACAGCCTTGGCAAGAAGTGTCTTACCAGTTCCTGGAGGCCCTACCATCAGAATTCCCTTAGGAATATGAGCACCCATATCTGTAAATTTCTGTGGCGCTTTTAGATAGTCAATAATCTCCTTGACTTCTTCTTTTTCCTCTTCACAACCTGCAACATCTTTAAAGCGGACTTTGACATCGTTTTCCATACGAGCTCTTGATTTCGCAAATTCAAAGGCTTTCGCATTCGATCCGCCACCCATCTTTGACATCATCAGATAAAAGATAATCGCTACAATGACAAATGGTAGCATCTGTCCGATCAATGTAATCCAGAGATTGCTTACTTCTGGGTTCTTTATCTCAACAGTACCTCCATCTTTTGTAAGGCGTTCCTGTAACCATTCGATATTTCCATCTGTTCTAGGTAACAGAACATCAAAGGCAACTTTTTCAGTCGTTCCTTTAACTCGATAGGTTCCACTTAGCTCAATAACAGTGGAACTGATTGTCATGCTCGTCTCATCAAAGGCAACTTTTTCTGAAACCTTTTTAAATTCAGCATAATCCAATTCTGTAGAAACGGATGTTCTATTAAACAAAACCAAAGACAATACAATACTAATGATGAAAATTGTTGGCAGGTATGTTAGCCATTTTTTCATTATATCCCTCCTATTCGTAGATTTCGCGCTTTAAAACGCCAATATAAGGTAGATTTCTATACTTTTGATCATAGTCAAGACCATATCCAACTACAAATTCATTAGGAATAGTAAATCCTACATAATCGGCTTCAATGTCGACAACACGACGATCTGGTTTATCCAATAAAGATACGATTTTTACATCTTTTGCTCCTCTGTGGAAGAACAGATGCTTCACAGCCTTTAATGTTCGTCCTGTATCTACAATGTCTTCTACAATCAATACTGGACGATTTTCACAGGATACATCCATATCTTTATTAATCTTTACATCCCCTGTAGACTTACTTCCGCTATATGAGCTTACAGACATAAAGTCAATTTCACAAGGGAATGAAAACCTCTTCATTAATTCTGCCATAAAAGGAACACTTCCTCTTAATAGACCCACAATTAAAACTGGTTCTTTTTCATCCTTATAATGTGTTTCTAATGCGTGTGCTAGTTCAACGCAACGAGCAGCGATCTCTTCTTCTGACACTAAAATTCTTTCAATATCATTTTGGATCATATGTATATCTCCTTAAGTAACAACTTTTATTTTAACACAAACAAATTCGGTTTTACACTAAAATGATTGATGTCACAACCAATTCCTGGGACAAATATGATATCCTTTTGTCTATTTTCTACCACAATCCAGTCCAGCCGTTTATGTTTAGGAATTTTCCGGTCGACAAAAAAGCGATGTATGTTCTTTCTGCCTAATCTAAGCAAAATGGTATCTCCTGCTCTCACCGTTCGAACGCGAATAGGAAAATCTGCTTTTGAAAGTGTAATTCCTTCAATAACCTTGCCCTCTTTGCAGAGCTTAAAGCTAGGATAATCACCATATGTAATGGCATCAAAACACAAATCCACCTCTTCTTTTTTTTCTTCTAAATAGATGGCATTCCCAAACCTTTCCAGATAGAAACCTTTTAAATCAATCAAGGCATTCTGTTTTAACTGTTCCATTAATGAAACACAGTATTTTCTTGCGAAATGTTTTCCTGTTTTTGTATAAAGATAGAATTCCAAATACATCCATGATTTTGATAGAATTGATAGATCCTGATCCCAGGTCTTAAAGAAATCATCCATTTCGATTCTTAGCTTCTGTAACGCATCATTTTCGCTTTCAATTTCAGATACAATCTGATCTTTTTCTTTTAAAGACATGAAATCCACTACTTTATGACGAATCTTATTTCTTGTATAGGCATCACTTAAATTGGATTCATCAATCCCATATTCAATATCTTTTTCATCACAATATCTTTTTAGCTCCGCTTTTGTATAGGATAATAACGGCCTATGGATATGGATGGATTTATATACCGATTCTGGTTTTATTCCATACCATTCACATAACATATCCCGATTCTTCTGAAAAATATATGTTTCAATCAGATCATCCTTATGATGGGCTACATACACATCCTCTATATGATATTCTTTTCCCAGTTCCATAAAGAAGTCATATCGCACCTTTCTTGCCCATGCCTGAAAGTTATCATCATGAAAAAAGACAGGTCTCAACACACGAAACAGAAGGCTGTTTCGATCACAGTATGCCTGTACAATCTTTTCATCCCGATTGGCTGTTTTTCTTTTCTGATAGTTTACGTGGGCAACAATAATATCATATTTCTTTTCAGTATACAACATATCTAGAAGTGCCATGGAATCAGGACCTCCCGATACTGCTACAATTATTTTTTTCATGTTCCCATCATAACAGATTTTTCATTAAATGCATTCCATTATTCTTCTTTTTATCTCTTTGAACAAATCACTATCCGGGGAGATATATGCCTTGACATCTATGATGCGGGCAGAATTCAGCCATTTGGCATCATTTAGATAGACAGAGGAAATCTTGCTGAGGCCTGGAATTCTTCCAATGCGGAAGATGTGCTCCTTCTGTGCCTGCCCAAAATATTGACTTGATTTGCGCATATCCCCTGATAAAGGTACGACAAACACCTTAGAGTTATAGATGGATAAAATCAGGCCAAAATGGAGATAGCCGATTTCACAGCGATAGGCTTGTCCAAAATCTATATAACAGATATCACCAGGGCGAATCATCACATTAAACTCCTTGCAGTTTCCGGCATTCTTTCTTCTTAGATAGTTAAGTTTTGAAACCATATAATCATAGGCTTCCAATTTAGACATCTCTAAAAGAAGAAGATCCTCTTCTTCTCGTACCTGTTCTATCAACATATCCAATTTTCCATTGGAAAGCACTGTTTTCTTGTTCTGCATCCATTCTTTTGGTTCCATACTTCTATTAAAACAATTGAATATGACATATTTTAGTATAAATAAAAAAAAGAAGTGATTTTTTCCACTTCTACCTTTCTGAATAAAAATCCTGGATTCTTGTGATTTTTCCATCTGCAAACCAGAATGTCGTAATCACATCCATACCTGGATAATTCCATAGAACCATTACGCAATTCTTCTTTTCAAGAATTGTCTGGATTTCAAAATCAGGATGTTCCACAAACGATGCCTGCTTGATAGATGTATATACATTCCTATTTCCATCCATATATATAATATTGTTGGAAATCGTTGTTGTATCAATCATCTTACCGATATTTCTTGATGTGACAAACTCCCTGGCAATTGGTGCTTTTGGTTCTGCCTTGATAATCGGTTTTACGTTTTCTTTCTTTGGTTCTGATTTTGTGAATATACCACCAAACAATCCACTTGTCTTTTTTGTTGGAAATGCCTGTAAATCACCAATCTGCTTCTGATAGAGTGCATAGCTATCTAAAACAAATTGTGGCGTGTCCTCATTAAAGATTACCTGTCCATTTTCTTCTGTATAATACTGTTTGTATTTTTTCCATTCATAACTTTCAAATTTTCCAGCCATACTACACCTCTGTTTCTATTCTACACCACAGACAAGACCAATGTAACCCCATATGCGACAACACAGGCAATAATCGCAACCTGCAGCAAGCTCTTTTCTTTATAAGCAGCCATCAATGCAGCTATGCAGGAAGCTGTTGATGCGATTGGATTTCCCGTTGCGCTTAACATTGCTGGAAATGTCATAGCGGATAATACTGCATAGGGAACATAGTATAAGAACGATTTTACAAATTGATTCTTAATCTCCTTTTGAAACAATGTGATGGGAAGCATACGAATCAGATAAGTAATAGCTGCCATGATAAATATATAAATATAAATCGGTTTCATTATGCATCCTCCTTAATAGGATATAAAAAAGCACCAATTCCTGCACTCAATACAGTACAGATGATAATCACAAATCCACTTCCAATCGAAAAATAAGGCTTTAGGAAATAGAAAATACAGCTAAAGGCAGCTGCCATAATGATAACCTTTCGAATATTCTTATCCTTTTTTGAAGGCGGAATGATAATCGCAATAAACATACCATACAAGGCAACACTTAAACAGTTCTGCACCATCTTTGGCATTAGGCTGGTTGCTCCTGCACCAAGGGCTGTTCCTAATGTCCAGCCTATAATAGGAAGAATCATCAAACCAAAAAAATATTTCTTTCCTACTTTTCCATTCTGGGAAGATGCCACCGCAAAGATTTCATCGGTAATCGCAAAGGAAATCAGTATACGCTCACCAGTTTTCATCTTGGGATCAATTTTCTGGGATAAGGATAATGACATTAAAGAATAGCGAAGATTGATAATGATCTGTGTCAAAGCCATTTCAATATAGGCATTCTGCTTCATCATAATATCAAGCCCAGCAAACTGTCCAGCACTGGTCAGATTGGTCATAGAAATCAGAATGGCATCAAAAATAGATACCCCCATAGACACAGCCATCATTCCAAAGGCAAAGGAAACACTTAGATATCCTAGGCCAATAGGCAAACCATCCATAAATCCTTTTTTAAAATCATTACATAGTTCATAATTCGACATAGCGTATATATTCTATCATGAATAAAAAAAAGTGGTATCATCTTCGATACCACAATGCCGTAAATTTATCCGATATTTGTTTGATTTTTGCGCGAATTCGTCTATGTAATCCCATCAAAGGATGAAATCTTTCTGAAATCATAGCTGACTTTTCAATGAATAGTTCAACCCCAAATAAGATGACCAGCATGACAAGAAAGCCAATTTCTTTGTTGATTAGATAGGCAAATGCGCTCAATCCAAACAACGTTGTTAACCCACACATGATGACAACTGTATTTCGATGTCCAAACTGCTTCATCAATAAGTGATGAATATGACTTTTATCTGCCTGTAAAAACTTCATACCTTTCAATGTTCTTCTTAGAATCGCCGATAATGTATCGATGATTGGGACCATCAAAAGAAGAATTGGAAGAGCTAGCGTAAGAACGGTAGATCCTTTAAACCCTAATAAAGAAATGGCAGAAATCATAAAGCCTAAAAACAATGAGCCACAATCTCCCATGAATATGCTGGCTGGATGGGCATTATAGATCAGAAAGCCAAAGGTTGAGCCTGCTAAAATGAATGTGATAGTAACAACATCCGGTCGTCTTTCAATAATCGCAAGCGATCCGATGACAACAAGAATAATAACACTCATTCCCCCAGCCAATCCATCTAGACCATCAATCAGGTTTACTGCATTTGTAATCCCTACAACCCAGCATAGTGTAAATAGGAACGTGATTATACCCCAATCAATCGTAATTCCAAAAGGAAGGCGAATGACATCAACCTGCACGCCAAAATAAATCAGCACAAAAGCCGCCATTATTTCAAATAACAGTTTGACAGTTGGTTTCATATCAACCAGATCATCAATCAATCCGGCAAAGAACATGATACTACCACCAAGGACAATCCCATTAAAAGCGGCATCCGTTCTTGAAAACAGAGCCATGGATACAACAAAGGCAATATAGATAGCGACTCCACCAATACGGGAAATCTTTCCATGATGGACCGTTCTTTCGTTCTCTATGGCATAAGCTTTTGCCCATAAGGAGTACATCTTTACAAGGGGAGTCAGGATTGCGGATATTAAAATGGGAAACAATATGATTTTATAATCTAACATCCTATCTCATTCCTTTCATCTTCTCTATCATCACAAGGGCTGGTTTTTCATCACAATGAACAGGACACTTCAATTCATATTCAAGATATTGGCGAAGTCCAAAACAATCGGCAAGTCCTCCTGTTAGATATATGCCTTCTACCATAACCTTTTCTTTCATTTCCAGTGTCATTTTATCAAAACAGTACTTAGTCCACAATAGAATCTGCTGATGCGTCTGTTCCATACATGGCCAGATATCCATGGCAGATACTTCTATCTTCTGATACTGCTGATAGCGGTTCATCGCAAAGCAGCTAAGCCTTGCGTTCTTATTCTGTTTCAAGGTTCTTGATGCAGCTTCCTTTAAGTTCTTGGCATCTTCGGAGGAAATCAGGCATTGTGTCTTCCTTGTGACAACGGATTGAATCATTTCATCAATCTGTTGTCCCGCAAAATCGATTTTCTGATCAAATAGCGATTTTCCATTCATCATCAGCATAATGCGTGTATAGCTATGTCCTGCATGAATGCAGAAGCGAATCGCATCGCTTTTCAAAAGATCCTTTTCCGATACAAAATCAACACGCTTTACAATCGTATCCTGAATCTGCGATAACCATTTCTTTCGAATTGCCGGTGTATCCTCCGTCAAGTAAATGCGCAGGCATGCCTTATAAAACGTTTTTGGAGCCGATACATCTTTTAAGCACTTATTCAAGAGCGGAAAGACATCCGATTTGATATACCCTTTATCCATCGGATATTTTACCTGTGTGCTTTTATTCTGATGATATACATACTCTAATGCATCCTTTGCCAAGCCAACTATTTCATACCCTTTATATGCAATGCATGAGCGATACGTAACAATTTCATCGTTTTGATAATCATATAAGCGTAATTCATAACTGCCTGGATCGAGCGCATACCATTTTTCAAACATAGCTTATCCTCCAAATCCGTTAAAAATTGTTAATTGTAAAATTGCTTCACAGGAAAGATATCCCATGATGAGAGCTAACAGAAAAGTAAGTAGAATCACCTTGGATGGTGTCTTTACATTACAGAATTTATCAAATTGAATCCCTGTTAGTGCATATAAGCTAAGCGCAAAACATATGACAAACAAGATAAATCGAAGCAGCGAATACACCATACATTGTTCCTTTCTAACCGATTGTAATTATCTCTACAAACGGATACTTCTTTTCCATTATATTCTTTGTTTCTATTAATATATCTTCATCTATACTAAATCCTATCATAGATGAACCACTTCCGGACATTAAAACACGTTCAATGCCGTTCTCTGTCATCATTTCCTTTATTTCTTCAAGAATAGGCTCCATTGTTCTGGCAACCGGTTCTAATGTATTTTCCATAGATTGAAAAAGGGATATAGGATCCTTTTTTAAAATACAATCTTCTACGACATCCACATTTACCTTTAACGGTTCCATTTCATGCCATTTTTTAAAGGCAACTGGTGTAGATATTCCTACAGCGGGTTTGACAAGAAGTGCTTTAAATTTCCATTCGCAATCCAATGGCCGAATGATTTCACCAATTCCCTGAACCCGAGACCATCTGTTGACAAGGCAGAAAGGAACATCCGCTCCAATCTGTTTGGCAAGTTCAATCTGTCTTTCAATAGGGATTGATATATGTTCCATTTCAAGAATGGCCTTCATAACAGCAGCGGCATCTGCACTGCCACCGGCAAGCCCTGCTTCCATAGGAATATGTTTTACAACTTCTATTTTAAAACTTTTTTCGATAGAAAAAGTTTCCTTTAATAGTTTCACCATCCTCGACATGGTATTCACTTCAGGAATCTTCATTTCTTTACAGAGAATGCTGTCTGCATCACTATAGGATATTTCCAGCTCGTCATAAACAGATATTGGTACCATGATCATATCCAATAGATGATATCCACGTTCATCCTGTCCGACAATATCCAATGCCAGGTTCACTTTTGCAGGAGCATATATTTTCATAGTAAATCCTTTCCATTTTCATACATGGTAAGAAAATCTTCCAATGTACATTGCTGTCCACGTAAAGAAGGCTCTAGATTCGCTCTTTCAATCAGTTTTCTTGCCTTATCCTTGTCGCCTAGATAGGCTTGAAGATTGTTGTAGATTGTCTTTCTTCGCTGTGTGAAACATCCTTTTACCATTTCAAAAAAAGCATTTTCATCTTCCACGTGATAGCGATGATGGAAGTTGAATTGAATAACCATCGAATCTACATTTGGCTTAGGCCAGAACACATTGCGGGATATATCCATCACCTTGGATACATCACATCGATATTGTGTAATGACACTTAAGGCATTGTATTCCTTGTCATTCTGCCTGGCAAGGAAACGCTGGGCTACTTCCCTTTGCATCATGACAGTAATTCTTTCAATTGGCTCCTTTGCCTCAAATAAAGCAAATAGAATAGGTGTTGTGATATAGTAAGGCAAATTGGATGCGACAACAACCTTCTGTCCCGCTTTTCTATACTTGCGGATTTCCTCATTTACATCCACTTTTAAAAAATCTTTGAGAACAACAGTTAAATGGTCCAATCCGATTTCTTTTTCTAATATTTCCGGTAATCTTTCATCAATTTCAAAGGCAATCACATGATTGCTTCTTTCACAAAGGCATTGTGTTAATGCCCCTATTCCGGGACCGATTTCAATAACCATCTCATTTTCATCATGAATAGCCGCATTGGCAATTCTTTCCACCACATTAGGAACAACAATAAAATTCTGCCCATATGTCTTCTTGGTGAACACCTGATATGTATCCTGGATTTCCTTTGTCTTTTTTACGGTTGCGATTCGCTCACTCATAACTTTCTTCCTTCAATAATTTCAATATATCTTCCTTATGTACATTCATCTGATTCAATCGTTTAAAACACGTCTTTCCATTGCATGGTCCAATAAACAGTTTTTCACATATAGTATAACGATACCTGGCATCGCCTACCAAACCAAGATCGATAAATTCTTCCCACGATAAACTCTGCTGATAATTCGAAAATGTAACACAATGTTCAAGTGCATGCCATAAATCTTCCTTTCTGGCGTGCTCAACACCAACTTTTTTTGGTGTCTTTGCCTTGTCTTTCGGGATAAACGCATTCTTACAGTCTGGTACATTCTGATTGATGATTCTTCGAATATGTTCGCCAGGTGTATCTGGATCGGTAAATATGATAACACCTCGCGTTTTCTGTGCCTTTGCGATACGATCAATGGTTTTCTGGTTTACCTGATCTCCACCTGTTTCAATGGTATCACAATCAAAATATCGCTGTAATGTATTGGTATCGTTTTTCCCTTCCACAACAATTATCTCTTGTATATGTGTTCTCATTATAGACTCCCATCTGGAAATGTAAATCCAGAACCATGAATTTCATGGACTTCATCAACAATAATAAAAGCTTTTGGATCGATAGCATTTACTGTTCTTTCCAGAATCGGATATTCCTTCTTTTCAACAACTGCCATTAATACCTGTCTAGATTCATTAGTGTAAGCACCTTTTCCTTCCAGAATTGTTACCCCTCGTGACATATCCTCTAGAATATACCGTTTGATTTCTTCATTCATATCCGAAATGATAATAACCTTCTGAGCGGATTGGGCACCTAATAGAATCGTTCGGTTTATCATAGAGCTTGAAATGACAACAGAAATGATTCCAACAAGAGCCGGCTCCAGGCCATATGTCAGAATCCCTAACAATACGGTTAAAGTATCAACGATCATAGTGGCATCCCCTGTTGTTAAACTTGTATACTTCGCCAGAATCAAGGCTGGAATATCCATTCCTCCTGTGGAAGCATTGGCTTTAAAGACCAGACCAAGGCCGGCACC
>JABUSD010000006.1 GCA_021442845.1 Holdemanella sp. | reverse complement strand
TTTTATGATTCCATTTTTTTTACTTTTGCTTGGTTTATTTATAAAATTAGCCTTTACATTCAGATTACATCTAACAATACTATAAGCAGAAATACAGGAGATTAATTATGCAAGCAGATTATCATGTACATAGCTATCACAGCGATGATAGTACAACACCTATAGAAGAGATTGTTTTAAAGGCAAAGGAAATCGGATTGAATGAATTTGCCTTAACCGATCATGTCGATTATGGCATCAAGAAAGATTATGGAGAGTCTGATTATACTTATTTATTTGGAGAACCAAGAGTAAATGTTGACTATCCTGTCTATTTTAAAGAATTAGACGATCTACAAAAGAAATATCCCGAGATATCTATAAAAAAAGGATTGGAATTTGGCATCCAGTATCATACCATTGATAAATACAATAAATTATTCAATAGTTATCCCTTTGATTTTATAATTCTATCCATTCATCAGGTAGATGATTTAGAATTCTGGACACAGGAATATCAAAAAGATAAGACCCAGCAGGAATATATTGAAGGATACTACAACGAAATGTATAAAGTTGTATCCAATTATACAAATTATTCTGTATTGGGACATATGGATCTGATTGTACGCTATGATAAACAAGGAAAATATCCATTTGAAAAAGTTAAACCAATTATAGAAAAGATATTAAGAAAAGTGATTCAAGATGGAAAGGGAATTGAAATCAATACATCTTCAAGACAATATGGATTGGATGATTTAACACCATCCCGTGCTATTCTAAAATTATATAAGGAATTAGGAGGAACCATTCTTACCATAGGAAGTGATTCCCATAAGACAGAAACACTCGGAACTGATCTCGATTATACAAAAAAGGAATTATTAAAGCTTGGTTTTGAAACCTATTGTACCTTTGATTGTATGAAACCAATATTCCATAACCTAAAAGAAGACTAGCATTTCTAGTCTTCTTCTTCATCTAATTCATCGTATTTCTTTTGAAGTTCTGCAATCTGCTGATTGTATGAATCCACTGTTGTCTTAGCCTGATTTACCTTTTCAGTTGCCTCATCTACTTTTGTCTGTGCTTTAGAAACTGATTTTTCCAGTTTTGACAAATCATATTTAGATTTCACATTTTTTAGATTTGTTTCTGCATCTGTAACATTCTGAGCAAGGATAGGAAGACGACTCTGTTTTTCACTAAGTTCTGTCTGTTCCTCTTCGGTTAAAGGTGTTTCCGGTGTCTGTTTACCAATCAATTCATTGATTCTATCATTAACTACATCATATTCATGTTGTGCAGAATCTTTTGCGATTTGCGCATCTTCAATATCCTGTTTTGCACTATCTAATGCACTCTGTGCTTTATCAAGTTCACTCTTGGCATCATCAAGATCCTCTTCTGCATCTTCTAATTCAGTTTCAGCTTTTTTCAATTTTGATTTTAACTCACTGATTTCTTCTTTTATCTTTGCTTTCTTTTCTGCAATTTCGGTGTTGTTGTTCTTCTTATCTTCGGATGATGATTTTGCCTTGGCAAGAAGTTCATCAAATGTCTTTCCGGTCTGCGCAATCAATACATCATCAATATCCGCTTTCTGCTGTTTTGTCAGCTTATTGAACTTGGCTTCCAGATCAATGATTTTTTCTTTTTCCTTATCCGAATATGTGCTGTAACTTTCAGCCCATTCCATAATTTCCTTATAGTACTTGTCCTGCAATTCTGAAGAGATTTCCTCATCCTTTAACATACTTCCAACAATACTTACCACACCAATGATTAAGGCTCCTGCAAGAACAATACCTAGAATTCCCAAAAGAACAAGCGCAATTGTGCTTTTATCCTTCTTCTGGTGATTTGAATAACTTTCCTCCGGTTCTGGTTGTGCTGATACCACTTTTTTTGTTTTCTTACGTACAACTTCTCTTCTTAGTTTTGGCCCCTTTTCCTCATCTAGTAGAGATTTGATTTCTTTATCGTTGATCACAACCGTTCCACCACTTGGCTGTGGCTGTGATGGTTTATTTTGATTCCAGTCCATTGTTCGAGTGGACCCTATCTGGTCCTCTACTCCAAGCACAATCGTTTCTTCTTTGGCCGGTTTGGAATGTATCGGTAGAATTTCAATCTGTGTCAGATCGACTTCTTTGCTCTCTGTTGATGGGCGCTGTTTCTTCTTAGCGAACGCATTCATCTTTTTATCAAGCTCATCGCTTTCGTTCATTGAATCCAATAATTTAGAAATTTCATCCTGTTCTTTATTCATACTTTGCCCCCTTATACGTCCATTCTATCAAAAGGGACGATGCTTTTCCAAGTTTTTTGATTCAATCCATAATGGATGAGCAGCAAATATGAACACTTTTTCAGGATGTAGTAGCTCTATACATCGATTGATTGTACTTTGTGATGTACAGACATCATCCACTAATACAACTGGCTTATCTGGTAATGGATAACAAGCCTTTCTTTGAATGACTTCCTGTATCGCTTTTCTTTTTAAAAACGATTGTTTACTCTGTTTTATGGATTTCATCTTATATAGAGGGGAATATGTTCGATTTCCTAATATCGCAATCAATGGTTCAAACGCTCTTTCCCTTCTTTTTTCATCCGATGAGGGAGGAATACAGATGCAGTATGTATTCTTTAAATATGGTTCAAACAATTTAGAAAACAGATTTTTTAGGACAATATCTTTCTGCTCTTTATAGCGAAACCAGATCCTTTCTAGAAATTCATTATATTCATAATAGACATAGAAATCGATTCCATCGATTTCATATATCTTTCTATGTACAATCAGCTGTGCTTTACATTCCTCACATATTAATTCTTCCTGTATAAATAAAGATTCCAGTGTATTCTGTTCATTTAATTTCTTGTTGCATATTAAACAGAATCGTTCATCATCCTGATTTGCCTGATACACTTTCTGATAGATTGATTTGTACTTTGACAAAGACATATTCCCTCTCCTTCTGGGTTTTCAAAACTTCTTCCTACCCTTCCATAAATCTGAATAAGACTGGCGCAGGTAAACACAACATGATTGGCTTTATATACAATCACTTGTACATCTGGAATCGTAATCCCTCTTTCCATTAATGTTGTACATACAAGTACTTGTATGTCTTTTGATCGAAACGATTCGATAATTTCATCCTTATTCTCGCTTGAAGAATGGACCCCTTTTATCTTTGTGAATAAAGATAGAATTTTTGAAATATAAACCGTATCCTCTTTGGTAGGCACAAAGATTAAAACCTGTTTATTTTTCCATTTGAAAAGGAAATAAAATATACATAGAATCTGGATACTAATCGGAACCTGTATTACCTTGGGGATACATAAAGGATGATTATGTGCACGTTTAAATAAGGTTACCTCTTTAATTTTTCCTTTCTTGATGTCTTCTATCATTTTTTCATCGGGTGTAGCACTTAAATATAGCTTCTGTCCAACACATGCCTGATTGGAAATAGCCTGTAATACATCATTATCAATATAAGGAAAGGCATCCACTTCATCCATAATCAGCAAGTCAAATCCATAGGCATAACGATACAGCTGATGCATAGTGCATACAATGAGATCCCCATCCACAATCTGTGTATATCCCTGGGTTACTTCGACAATCTTTAAGGAAGGAAAGTCTTTTCGTAATCGATTGGCAATCTCTAGAACAACCTGTCTTCGACTAATCGCAAAACCTACTTTTTTCCCTTCCCTTAAATAAGCACATATGCTCTGGTATGTACATTCCGTTTTTCCTGCACCTGTTGCCGCATATAAAAAGACATCATATCCCATCTTCAAATTCAAATATACATTGTTGGATACCTCCTTTTGGGATGAGGTCAATTCATAGCGAAGCTTTGGTTCAATATTAATTTTTCTTCTTTTCAACAAACAAGGTTTAACCTTGTCTCCTACATTGATTCTTCCAAAGGCAATGCACTTTCTACAATAGTAAATACCTTGATCATATTGAAAGAATCGCATATCTTCATTTTTACATCGATTACATCTCATATATTTATATACTCAGCAAATAGAAAAAACTCAGAAAAAATCTGAGTTTTTTATTCTATATAGTATTCTTTCATGGTATCCAGGCATAAACAAGCTAGTTTGCCACCCATAAAGACAGCTCCACAATCTATACAGATGTTGTGTTTATTGTGATAGATGGAAGCTTCCTTATGAATAAATTGAACAGGTGTATGGCCACATACAATATAGATATGCTCATCTCCAAAGAAATCAGTGTTGAAATCAGGTCTATAGAAACAAAGTTCTTCAATATCATAATCGGCTAAATCTTTGTCCTTGTCAAAGTTTCCCAAACCTGCATGAACAAGAATATATCTGTTTTCATTGACATACACTTCTTTATAAAGAGAAAATGTTGAAAAATAATCAAGAATTTCCTTTTGTTCTTCCTTGGATAGTTCATTAAACTGATTATATGTTGTCTGCCCTCCATCCATTCTCCATGCCATTAAATATTGGAGAAGTCCTTTATTTTTAAAGAAACCACCATTCTGTAGAGAACTTAGGATTGTATATGCATAATAATCATGATTTCCAAGTAAGGGAATGATATTCTTTCTTTTCATCATATCCTTCAAAATATACATTGGATTCTTTCCACGATCCACTACATCACCAAGAATATATAAAGTATCCTCTTCTTTTAATTGGATGGCATCTAGCATACGTAGATATTTTTCATATTCACCATGAAGATCCGACATTACATAAATCATTGAAATAGACCACTTTCCTTAATACGGCAGGCAGCTTCCATAATATCCTTCTCATCCTGTACAAGGGCAAGACGAACATAACGGATGCCTTCCTTGCCAAAAGATTGTCCTGGTGTAACGACTACCCCTGTCTTTTCTAATAGATCTTTTGTGAATGTATAAGAGTCTTCATAATGATCTGGAATACGACACCACGAAAACATCGTCGCTGGCGATAGTGGAATATTCCATCCAGCTTCCTTGAAATATTTCACCAGAATATCACGTCTATGTTCATATGCCATACGAGTTGGTACAATGGAATCGCCTCCATTTTTTAAAGCTTCAATCCCAGCATATTGAACAGGCAAGAAAATTCCATAATCCATATTGGATTTCAAGATGCGATAAGCTTCTAACACATCCTTATTTCCTACACAAACACCTAATCTTGCTCCTGCCATTCCATATGTTTTAGAAAACGAATTTAATTCAATTCCCACTTCTTTTGCACCCTCAAAGGATAAAAAACTTTTACCAATTCTTCCATCAAACAACAATTCACTATATGCATTGTCATGTAAGATGATAATATTATTCTTTTTGGCAAACTGGATTAATTCTTCATAGAAGGAATCTGGTGCAATGGCACATGTTGGATTATTTGGATAGGATACAATCATAATCTTTGTCCTTTTTAGAATTTCTGGATCTATCTTATCCAATTGAATCAGATAATCATTTTCCTCTAACAATGGCATGAATTCAATATCCGCACCTGCAAGTCTAGGTCCATCACAGAAGATTGGATAATATGGATCTGGAATCAATACCACATCTCCAGGATTGCATGTCGCCATAAAGATAGTACTCAAAGCCTCCTGTGATCCCTGTAAGGCAATGATTTCATCATCTTCAAGGTCTGCCTCATAACGGTTCTTATACCATTCCTTTACCGCTTCCTTTAATTCAGGAAGTTCATTAATCGCATATTTCCAGTTCTCATCTACCATGACAGCATTCTGTAATGTTTCCATAATTGACTTTTTTGGTGCGATATTTGGAGAACCGATTGAAAAATCAATCACTTTATTTCCTGTTCGCTTTGTATATTCTTCCTTTAATTCCTTTAATTCTGTAAATACAGATTTCTGGAATACGTTTAGACGATTGGCTTTAATCTGCATAGTTTCCCCCCTTTTCTAAAAGAAAAAGGTGTCCGAAGACACCAATATGTATTTCTAATTTCCGCTCTTGAATCCGTATTTCTTGTTGAACTTTTCAATACGTCCTTGCGCAGCAGCAAAACGTTGACGTCCTGTGAAGAATGGGTGGCAGTTACTACAAGTATCTACACGTAATTCATTCCCCTTAATTGTACTTCCTGTTTCAAATTCAGCTCCACATGAAGAACAAATACATTTAATACGGTGATAGTTTGGATGAATTCCTTGTTTCATTCGATTTACCTCCTTCCGCCTTAAGCCCCTATTGAGCCTAAAGTAAGTGCTCCTAAATTCTAACATGAACCATATTTCATTTCAATATATATCGTATTAAATTTTTAGAATTTTAATAGTATAATACTTTTATGAATAAGGTAATAGGTCATTTAAATACAATCAATCAACATAAAATTAAAGTTACTGAATTATGTTTCCGCTGTCATTTATATAAGCAAGGCGTTTTACATGATTTGAGTAAATATTCAATCTGTGAATTAAAAACAGGATTCAAATATTATCAGGGATATCGTTCTCCAATTGATGCCCAGAAAGAGGATATCGGTTATTCTACATCCTGGCTCCATCATAAAGGAAGAAACAAACACCATTGGGAATATTGGCTTGATTTTAATAAGGATGGTATCTATGCGGTAAAGATGCCAACAAACTATGTCATCGAAATGTTCTGTGATCGCGTAGCCGCTACTATGATCTATCAAAAAGATAAATATACCGATCGCAGTGCTTTGGATTATTACCTAAAGGGAAGAAATCGCATCTTAATCCATGAAGATACCGATAAATTAATCCTTCATCTATTAACCTATCTATCTGAAAATGGATTGGATAAGACGATTGACTATATCGTAAAAGAAATAAAAGAATGAGGTTACTCATTCTTTTTATATACATGATAATAGGCTTTGTTTCGTTTTATCTTTCCGGCATCTTCTTCCCCTGGAAAATAAGTAGGATGGCCTCCTTGTTCTTTGAAAATATCTAATATTCCTAAGGCATCCATATATAATTCTTTGATCTGCATCAACCCATACATCTGGGCAGGAATGACATAGATAGCCGTATTTTCCAGTTTACTGTGATAATCCTGCTCATGAAGTTTTAGATAATCCTGGATTCGATACCGCAAATGAGGACACAACATCATGATATCAAAGCTATCCGCTACATCATGTGATTGACTAAATCCTCTAAAATCAACAAAGATTTCTTTATCTAAACCTGCTTCTTTGACCCCTTTGGTTAGATTTCTTGCCAGATAGGAACTTGACATTCCACCACCACAGCATACTAATATTCTCAACATGGCTATACCTCTTTTTTATAAACATTATAATACGCTTTGTTTCGTTTTATCTTTCCCGCATCTTCTTCACCTGGAAAATGGGTTGGATGCCCACCTTCCTTTTTGAAGATTTCTATAATTCCTTTGGCATCTTCATATAGTTCTTTAATCTGCATAAGGCCATACATCTGGGCAGGAATGACATAAATAGCCGTATTCTCTAATTTATTATGATATTCCTTTTCGTGTTTATTCATATAATCCTGAACCTGATCACGCAGATGGGGACACAGCATCATAATATCATATTGATCTACAATGTCATGAGATCCGCGAAATCCTTTAAAGTCTACCAAAACTTCATTCTGCAATCCGGCTTCCATAACGCCTCTTTTAAGGTTACGTGCTAGAAATGAACTTGAAAATCCACCTGCACAACATACTAATATCTTTATCATATATATTCCTCGCTTTACTTATGAACGTGATAATATGCTTTATTACGTCTTATCTTTCCAGCATCCTCTTCACCTGGAAAGCAGGTTGGATGACCGCCTTCTTTTTTAAAGATTTCAACAATTCCTTTGGCATCTTCATATAATTCCTTTACCTGCATCAAACCATACATCTGAGCAGGAATGACATAAATAGCCGTATTTTCTAATTTGCTGTGATATTTTTTCTCATGCTGGTCGATAAAGCCTTGAATCTGAAAGCGTAAATGGGGACACAACATCATGATGTCATATTGATCGGCAATATCATGTGATCCCTGGAATCCATGAAAATCAACACTAACCTCATCCTGAAGCCCTGCTTCTATAACGCCTTTTTTTAGATTACGTGCTAGAAATGAACTGGATAGTCCTCCTGCGCAACAAACTAATATCTTCAACATATGCATTCCTCCTGCTTACTAAAATTTTATCGTATATTTATCTATTAGAAAAGTAGGATACTAAAAAAGGCAGCATTTGCTACCTTATTCAACCGTTACTGATTTGGCAAGATTTCTCGGTTTGTCTACATCCAGTCCTTTTGCACACGATACATAATATCCAAGCAGCTGAAGTGGAATAACCGCTAGACTAGAAGTGAAATGTTCATCTGTTTTAGGAACATATGTCACAAAGTTAACTGAATCTTCAATAGAATAGTGTCCATATGTCGTAACACCCATTAGATATGCACCTCTTGCCTTGCATTCAACCATGTTGCTGAGTGTCTTTTCAAACAGACCTTTCTGTGTTACCACACCAATGACAAGAATGTTCTCTTCCACAAGGGAAATCGTTCCATGTTTCAATTCACCAGCTGCATGAGCTTCGGAATGTATATAGCTGACTTCTTTTAACTTTAAAGATCCTTCTAGAGAAATCGCATAATCAACACCTCTACCAATGAAGAATACATCTTTGGCATTGGCATATTTGGATGCGAACCATTGGATTCTTTCCTTATCATCTAGTATTTTCTGAATTTTGGATGGAATCTGTTTCAATTCCTCAACATATGGTTTTATATCCTCTATCTGGCCTTTTATCTGTCCTAGTTTAAGCGCTAATACATAAATCGCAATCAGTTGGGCACTGAATGCTTTTGTGGTTGCCACTGAGATTTCTGGTCCTGCTAATGTATAAAGGACAGAATCCGCTTCTCTGGCAATAGAACTTCCTACAACATTGACAATTCCTAATGTCTTTACACCACATTCCTTCGCAAGTCGTAAGGCTGCTAATGTATCTGCTGTTTCGCCACTTTGGGAAATGATGATCACAAGCTGATTCTTTGATGTCAATGGTTTACGATATCGATATTCACTGGCTAATTCAACACGAACAGGAACTTTAGCAAGATCTTCAATGACATATTGTCCTACCATTCCCACGTGGTATGCACTTCCACAAGCAACGATAGTAATCGAATCAGCATTCATCAAATCTTCATCCGTTACTTCTAATTTGATTTCATCGTTTTGAATCAGACTATTCAATGTATTTTCTACCGCAGTAGGCTGTTCATGGATTTCCTTCATCATGAAGTGCTCATATCCACCTTTTTCAGCAGCTTCTGCACTGAATTTAATCTCAACCAATTCTTTTTCCAATGCATATTCGTCAATATTATAGAAAGAAACATCTCCTGCTTTTACACAGGCAATTTCCATATTTCCAATATAATATACCTGATTTGTATGTTTTAAGATGGCAGGTACATCCGATGCGATAAATGTTTCTTCTTCTTTTACCCCAATAATCATAGGAGAATCTTTTCTTGCAACCCAGATTTCATCTGCATAATCTTTAAACATAACTTCTAAGGCATAGGATCCGCGAATACGAATCATAGCCTTGCTGATAGCTGAATGTGGTTTATGATATTTGCTGTAATAGTAATCAATCAGTTTAATCGCAACTTCTGTATCTGTCTGGCTATAGAATGTATAACCATTACGAACTAGTTTTTCCTTTAATTCCATGTAGTTTTCAATGATTCCATTATGAACCCCTACTACACTGTTTTCTTCATTTTCATAATCGCCTGACACATGGGGATGTGCATTGACAACACTTGGTTCACCATGCGTTGCCCATCGTGTATGACCAATCCCTGTTGTACCCACCAATGTGTTTCCACCATCTGTCTTTTCACTTAATTTCTTTAATCTTCCTTTTGCCTTAACTACCTGTGGCAAGGTATCACCATCACGGACAGCAAGTCCAGCACTATCGTATCCTCTGTACTCCAGCTTTGATAAGCCGTCTAAAAGGATAGGGGCTGCCTGTCTTGTCCCCACGTATCCTACGATTCCGCACATAAAAAATTTTCCTCCATTTCTGTCATGAAGGATACCCAAAGGGTTCTGTTCACTCCTCACGGAATGTTTTTGTCCCTTCTTTATAGGTCGTACCAACCTCTGGATCACCCGCCGAATCTTTCGAAAAACCCAGTCCTCGTCAACTTATAAATAAGTCCTGGCGCTATATTTACGTTTGCTTCATGACCGTTTTATTATACACTGTTCTATTCATTTATCAAAATCCATGTTACTATAATCAGGAAAAGAGGACGAATATGAAATTTAGTGATATTGATTTTAGTGCAATACAGAACATGATGGCAAACATGTCTCCTGAAGAAAAAGAGAAAATAAATGATTATGCTCAATCCATGATGGACCAGATGAAAACAGCACCTGTACAAGAGGAAACCACATTCTATGAATATTTAGATATTAACGAAGAAGAATACAACCATTTAAATGGAAAGGTATTAGACTGTTTAGAAAGTGCAAGCGATTTAGAACAATACTATGAAGATATAAGCGATGCTGATTATAGTGCTTCGGTATTATTCTATGCAAAGGCATTCCTTTCTATGTTACGTACCAATCATTATTCTATCTATCGTGATGTATTACAGCTTCCTGGATTCAACAATCCGAATATGACTACATTACAATCCTATCTGTTTCCATTGATGAAGGAAGAAACAATCCAGACTTTAATTAATAATGGAATTGGTACATTGGATAGCTGGTATGATCATAAAATGGCCCTTCAACAAGTCTATACTTTATTGAACAAAGCCGAATTTGACTTCATATCCATTGAAGAATTGGAAAGCTTAAAATATCTATTATTTGAAGAAAACGCATTGTTAAACATTGAGAAATTGGCATAAAGAAAACAGTTCCTGCAAACTGTTTTTTTATTCTCTTAATAATGTTTGAATCCATATCCCTTTTTTAATCAATATAGAACCAACAATTACTTTAATGATATCCAAAAGCTGTACAACAAGATATATCATTTGAACAGGAAGGGTTGTATAGCGACTGATAATAAAAGCTGCGGGTACGCTAATAGCCCATACATAAGCACTATCAAACAGAAATGTCACAAAAGTTTTTCCACCTGCACGCATCACAAAATAAACACAGTTGATATAAGACTGCAATGGCATAAACAAGGTGGATAAAAGGATAATCTTTGTTGAAAGAGACTGTATTTCTGGCTTTGTGTTATATATTTTTGGAAAGATAGGAGCTACAAAGAACATAACAATCATGATTCCAAAACATACAAAAATAGAAAAAGCACATGATTTCACAACTGTATCCCTAGCCTGTTCTATCTGTTGTGCTCCTAATAGCTGTCCAACAAGAATACCAACTGAGATTCCCATCGCAATAAATACCGTTCCTGATACATTTGTAATGGTATTCGAAATATTTAGGCTTGCCACTACATCCAATCCTCTTGTGGAATAACACTGTGTCAACATCGCAAGACCAGCCGCCCACATCGTTTCATTTAAAAGAAGCGGAAATCCTGTAATAAAATATGTCTTTAATAAAGAAAATGGAATTTTAAAGGTTTTATACATCCCATCCATAAAGAAGCATTCTTCTCTATGTCTATGCGTCCAAGATACATTACATACCATTTCTACAAATCTGGATAGAACTGTCGCAAAGGCAGCCCCTGCTGAACCAAGAGCGGGTAAACCAAATTTTCCATAGATGAGTATATAATTTCCTACAAGATTTACCGCAACCGCAATCAATCCTGACTTCATTGGTACAACGGAATTGGATGTCTCTCTTAATGTATCTGAATAAATCTGCGATACCATAAAGAATGGGATTCCTACCATCATGATATTTAAATACTGCTTTCCATAGAACAAGGTGTCTTTTATATTTCCTTCTCCATTCAGATAGAAGCCAATCAATGCATTTCCAAACAGTAAAAATATACACAATCCAAGAATTGTAACAACAAGAGAAATCATCCATTTATAACGAAAAGAATACTGGATCCCTTCTTTATCCCTATTTCCAAAATACTGAGCCGTAAAAATACCAGCCCCTGATAAAGCCCCAAATATACATAGGTTATAGACAAAAATCAACTGATTTGAGATGGACACAGCACTCATCTGTATTGTACCAACCTGTCCTACCATAATATTGTCTAACATCCCTACAAAATTTGTGATTCCATTCTGAACAATGATAGGAAAGGCAATCATCATAATCTTTCTATAAAAATTCTGATCTCCAATTAAGCGTTTCATGTTGAAATTCTATCAAAAAGAAAAAGAGATGTATATAGACATCTCTAATACGCTCTAAACAATAAAATAACTTTTCTGGCTATTTTATAAACAGGTCCTTCCATTACTTTACAGGCATTCTTTAATTCCTTGCGAATCTCAATATGTTGTGGACAATGCATCTCGCATTTACCACAGCCAATACAGTTGGATGCGGCTGTCGAATCTTTACGAAGGGCTGTATTCATAACATATTCAATCATAGAAGCTTTATAGCCTTCAGAATAACGACGGTTATATGCAGCAAATGTACCTGGTATATCAACCCCTTTAGGACATGGCATGCAATAACGGCATCCAGTACAACCTACTTTCATCTTAGCGTTGATGATTGATACAACCTCTTTTAATAGTTTTTCTTCTGATTCCTTAAAATCGCCTACAAAAGCAGTACTTGCACTCTGCACATTTTCCTTAACCATTTCTATAGAATTCATACCGGATAGTACACAGGTAACCTCTGGCTGATTCCATAGCCATCGAAAAGCCCATCCAGCAGGTGTATATTTTTTAGGATAGCTATTAAATAGATTGATTGCCTGCTGTGGCAAACGGCTAACCAGCTTTCCACCTCGAAGTGGCTCCATAATCACAACTGGAATGCCTTTTGAATTTGCATATTGCAGACCTTTTCTTCCTGCCTGGGAATTTTCATCCATATAATTGTATTGAATCTGACAGAAATCCCAATCATAGGAATCAATCAATTGTATAAAAGTGTCAGTATTGCCATGATAGGAGAATCCAATCTGACGAATCTGTTTATTTGCCTTCTTTTCTTCCAGCCACTCAAGAATTCCTAAATCCCGAAGTCGCTTCCATGTCTTCACATCCGTTAACATATGCATCAGATAGTAATCAATATAATCGGTACGAAGTCTTTTTAATTCCTCCTGGAAATACTTTTCCATATTCTCTTTACTCTTCACTAAGTAATGAGGCAGTTTTGTGGCAATATTTACTTTATCACGAATGTTATTTCTTTCTAGAATCTCACCAAGACAGGCTTCGCTTCCAGGATAAATATAGGCTGTATCATAGTAGTTTACGCCTGCACGATACGCTTCCATAATCTCCTTTTCCGCTTTCAACATATCCGGCTTTCCTGCACTCTGCGTAAAACGCATGCATCCATATCCTAGAATGGAAATATCATTTCCATATTTATCTTTTCTATAGTTCATTTAATTATTCCATTTCTTCAATCAAACCTAACTTTTCAAGAATGCGGTTTAAATCCTCTTCATCTTCATAGTGAATGGAAATAGAATGCGTCTTGATTGTACATCCAGTCTGAAAGTACTCTTCTAGTTTTTCCTTTGCCGCTTTTGCGTAAAGATTTTCAATCGGTTTATCCTCAGTCTGTTTTGGATTGTTTAAATCCTTTACTAACTGTTCTACTTTACGAACGGATAATCCCTGCTCAATTGCCTGTCTAGCAACCTTGCGAATCTTATCTTCTTCCTTTAATCCAAGAAGAGCACGAACATGACCCATCGATAGTTCTTTGTTGATGACCATTTCCTGTACATCATCAGGAAGTTTCAATAAGCGAAGTGTATTTGTGATATGTTCTCTAGATTTGCCTACACGATGTGCTAGCTGTTCTTGGGTATAATTCAGATTCTGAAGCATCTGTTCGTATGCTTTCGCTTCTTCAATTCCGTTCAGATTTTCTCTCTGGATATTTTCAAGAAGGGCAATCTCCATCATCTCCTGGTCATTCATTTCAACCACAATAGCTGGAATTTCCTTTAATCCTGCAAGTTTGCTGGCTCTAAGTCTACGCTCACCAGCAATCAGGTCATATCCCATGATGCTCTTCTTTACAAGAATTGGCGTAAAAACACCATGCTGAGAGATGGATTCACTCAATTCTTTCAAAGATGCTTCATCAAAAATCTTACGAGGCTGATAAGGATTTGGACGAATATCATCCACTAGAATCTTTAACTGCTGTTGTTGTTCTGTTTCGACCTCACCATTTTGAATATCTTCCAGCATTTTGGAAACATCCTGACCAAATATAGAACTGATTCCTTTGCCTAGTCTTTTATTTGCCATGACTATCCCTCATTTCTCTTTAAGAATTCCTTTGTAAAATCACCATATGCTTTTGCACCGCTACTCTTATCATCATATTCAAAGATAGATTGATTACGTGATGGAGCTTCCGCTAGCTTTACATTCTGAGGAATTGAATTCTGGTAAACAAGCTTTCCAAATGTCTGACGAACATCCTGGGACACTTCTACACTTAATCGCGTACGAATATCAAACATCGTCATCAGGATTCCTTCAATCTTCAACGATGGATTGCTTGTTTTCTGGACAAGACGAATTGTCATTAATAATTGTGTAACTCCTTCCAATGCATAATATTCACATTGAACCGGAATAAGTACACTATCCGCTGCTGTCAATGCATTTGTATTTAACAATCCAAGTGAAGGTGGACAATCGATGATAATATAGTCATATAAATCACGGATTGGTTCCAATGCGTTTTTTAACAATTCTTCTTTGCCATTTCCCAGCTTATCCATTTCTAAATCTGCTCCAGCTAAATGTATACCTGATGGCAATATATCTAAATTTGGCTTATCCTTATGGATAATCGCATCTTGAATCGGATAGCCTTCCATAATTACAGAATAAACGGTAGGATTGTTTTTATCTTTCAATGCAGACAATCCATTCGTTGCATTTCCCTGTGAATCAAAATCAACCAGTAAAACTTTTTTCTGTAGATAGGATAATCCACTTGATAAATTGATAGCTGTCGTTGTCTTTCCAACGCCACCTTTTGTTGCTCC
>JABUSD010000188.1 GCA_021442845.1 Holdemanella sp. | reverse complement strand
TTCTCTTTTTTCTTGACCTTTACCTAACGTAAGGGTTTATTATATATACGTATGAAAAAAGGAGGACTATACTATGAAAGGTATAATCTTAGCAGGAGGAAGTGGAACTCGTCTATATCCACTAACAAAAGTAACGAGTAAACAATTGCTGCCTATTTATGATAAACCGATGATTTATTATCCAATGTCTATTCTTATGCAGGCAGGAATTAAGGAGATACTGATTATTTCAACACCAGATGATACACCTCGCTTTCAGGATTTATTAGGAGATGGTCACCAGTTTGGTGTTGAATTATCCTATGTTGTACAGCCTTCACCTGATGGTCTTGCACAAGCCTTCATCCTTGGGGAAGAATTTATCGGAAACGATGCGTGTGCGATGATTCTTGGGGACAACATCTTCCATGGTCATGGATTGACAAAACGTCTACAGGCAGCAGCTAGTAAAGAAGTAGGAGCTACTGTATTTGGTTATTATGTAGAAGATCCAGAACGCTTTGGTGTTGTTGAATTCAACGAAGAAGGAAAAGCGGTATCACTGGAAGAAAAACCAAAACAGCCAAAATCAAATTATGCGGTAACGGGTTTATACTTCTATGACAATAAGGTTGTAGAATACGCAAAAGGATTAAAACCAAGTGCTCGTGGTGAACTTGAAATCACAGATTTAAACCGCATCTATTTAGAAAATGATGAATTAAGCGTTACCTTATTAGGGGATGGATTTACATGGCTGGATACGGGTACACATGAATCTCTTGTGGATGCGACAAACTTTGTCAAGACAATTGAAGAACACCAGCACAGAAAAATTGCCTGTCTGGAAGAAATCGCCTATGAAAATGGATGGATTACAAAGAAGCAATTGGAAGAAACATATGAAATCTATAAGAAGAACCAGTATGGAGCTTACTTAAAGAAGATTCTTGATCGAAAGTATAGAAAATAGGAGTGTTTAAATGAAAGTAACAGAAACAAAAATTCCTGGTGTATTGATTATTGATACCGATGTATTTGGTGATCATAGAGGATATTTTACCGAAACATATTCAAAGCCCAAATATGAAAAATTAGGGATTACCGTTGATTTTGTCCAGGACAATATGTCATTTAGTGCCCAGAAGGGAACTTTACGAGGATTGCACTGGCAAAATCCACCATATGCCCAGTCAAAGCTTGTATCTTGTACAAAAGGGGTTGTGATTGATGTCGCTGTTGATATCCGTAAAGGATCACCAACTTTTGGACAATGGGTAAGTGTTGAATTAAGTGCAGAAAATCATAGACAGTTCTTTATTCCACAAGGATTTGCCCATGGCTTTTTGACAATCAGTGATGATGTTGAATTTAGATATAAGGTAGATAATGTCTACAATAAGGAATCAGAAGGTGGTATGCGTTATGATGCACCAGAAGTGAATGTAGATTGGGGTACTTTATTAAATGGAATTACACCAGTTCTTTCAAAGAAGGATGAAGAAGGACCTACATTGACAGAAGCCAACAATCAGTTTGTATATGATGAACAGAAAGGAATCAAATAATATGAAAATTTTAGTAACCGGAGGAGCTGGATTTATCGGTGGAAACTTTGTCCACTATATGGTGAATACATATCCAGAAGATATGATTGTCAATTTAGATAAATTGACATATGCAGGAAATCTTGAAACATGCAAGCCAGTAGAAGACAAGCCAAATTATAAGTTTGTAAAGGGAGATATTGCAGATCGTGCTTTTATCTTTAATTTATTTGAAAAGGAAAACTTTGATGTGGTTGTCAACTTTGCGGCTGAATCCCATGTGGATAGAAGCATTGAAGATCCGGAAATCTTTGTAAAGACAAATGTAATGGGAACAACAACTTTGCTGGATGCTTGTGTAAAATATGGCATCAAACGATATCATCAGGTATCTACCGATGAAGTATATGGGGACTTGCCATTAGATCGACCTGATCTGTTCTTTACAGAAAGTACACCACTTCATACATCAAGCCCTTATTCATCTGCAAAGGCAGCAGCTGACTTATTTGTGCTGGCTTATCATAGAACATATGGACTTCCTGTGACAATCTCACGCTGTTCGAATAACTATGGTCCTTATCATTTCCCGGAAAAGCTGATTCCATTAATCATTTCAAGAGCTTTAAATGATGAAACGATTCCTGTTTATGGAACCGGGGAAAATGTAAGAGACTGGCTACATGTATATGATCACTGTGTTGCGATTGATCTGATTGTCCGTAAAGGACGAGTTGGAGAAGTCTACAATGTTGGAGGACACAACGAAAGAACAAATCTACAGGTGGTTAAGACCGTATTGCATGCATTAGGTAAATCCGAAGATTTAATTACGTATGTAACCGATCGTAAAGGACATGATATGCGTTATGCCATCGATCCAACAAAGTTGGAAACAGAACTTGGATGGAAGCCAAAATATACATTTGATACTGGAATTCCAATGACAATTGACTGGTATCTAAACAACAAGGAATGGTGGCAGAATATCATTTCAGGAGAATACCAGAATTATTTTGAAAAGATGTATGTAGAAAAAGGAAGAGCAAGCAAGTAATTGGAGGAAGCATGAAAGTATTTGTTACAGGCGTTGGTGGACAATTAGGCCACGATGTCATGAATGAATTGAATAAGCGAGGATATAGTGCCGTTGGTTCCGATGTTGCACCAACCTATAGTGGAATACAGGATGGAAGTGCCGTCGTATCGATGCCATATGTATCTTTGGATATTACGAATGAAATGGCAGTATTGAACACAATCAAAGAAGTCAATCCTGATGTTGTAATCCATTGTGCAGCCTGGACAGCGGTGGATATGGCAGAGGATGATGACAAGGTAGAACTTGTACGCAATGTCAATGCCAAAGGAACAGAGAATATTGCCAGGGCATGCAAGGAAATGGATGCCTGCATGATCTATATTTCAACGGATTATGTCTTTGATGGACAGGGTACGACACCATGGAAACCAGACTGCAAGGACTATAAGCCATTAAATGTATATGGACAGACAAAACTGGAAGGAGAACTTGCGGTATCTTCCATTCTGGATAAGTATTTTATCGTTCGTATCGCATGGGTATTCGGTTTAAATGGAAACAATTTCATTAAGACAATGCTGAAGATTGGAAAGAAATTTGATACGCTTCGGGTTGTCAATGACCAGATTGGAACACCAACCTATACCTATGATCTATCTAAATTATTAGTGGATATGGCATTGAGTGATAAATATGGTTATTATCATGCCACAAATGAAGGAGGATATATCTCCTGGTATGATTTTGCCTGTGAAATCTTTAGACAGGCTGGCTATGATACAAAGGTAAATCCAGTCACAACCGAAGAATATGGACTCAGCAAGGCAGCTAGACCATTCAATTCAAGACTGGATAAATCAAAACTGGTTGAAAATGGATTTACACCACTTCCTACATGGAAAGATGCATTATCTAGATATTTAGAAGAAATCAAGGAGTAAAAGGGACTTTAAAAAAAGTTCCTTTTTTGTATAATAGGATATTGGGTGATAAAAATGAAAAATTGTTTTAGAGAAGCAAAGATGCTTCTTCCTAATAAAGAAGTTGATTTAAAGACATGGGCTATTATCGCATGCGATCAGTTCACATCCCAGCCAGAGTATTGGCATGAAGTGGAAAAACGGATTGAAGATAAGCCATCAACCTATAATCTTGTATATCCCGAAGTCTATCTGGATGAAAAGATGCAGCGTATCAATACAATCCATGATAATATGGATGCCTATCTAAATGAAGGCATTTTAAATCAAGAAATTCAAGGGTATATCTATGTAAAGCGCATGACCACAACAGGCATTCGTCATGGTCTTATCGGTATGATAGATCTAGAGGATTATGACTACAATCCTGAACATAAGACATTAATCCGTTCGACAGAAGAAACGGTTCTGGAAAGAATTCCACCACGCATGATCATTCGTGAAGAAGCTTCCATTGAACTTCCTCATATCCTTCTATTGATTGATGATACGGAAAAAGGCTTGATTGAACCATTGGAGGAAGCCTGTGATCAATTTGATCTATTGTATGATTTTGATCTGATGTTAGAGGGAGGACATATCAAAGGATATCATGTCAATAAAGAACAGACCTCTAGAATCAATGCATGGATTACCGATAAACAAAAAACATCCCATGGACTATTCATGGTAGCTGGCGATGGAAATCACTCATTGGCAACCGCAAAGGCCTATTGGGAATTTGTCAAATCGACACTTCCAGAAGAAAAGTGGGAGGATGCTAAAGAACGCTATGCCCTTGTTGAACTTGTGAATATTCATGATGCATCCTTGCAGTTTGAACCAATCCATCGCTTACTATTGAATGTGGATTATGACAACATGATGAAAAGCTTCCGTATGTATCTAGATTCATTAGATATGTATCTATCAAAAGGAGAAGATCTGATCTTCATTGAAAATGGAAATCAGCATGGCTACTCCATTCAGAAATCAAACGGACGCATTACCGTGGATATCCTTCAGAAATTCTTAGATGGATATATCAAACGCTTTGATGCCAGAATTGATTATATCCATGGTAAAAACGATCTTATTGAATTATCCAAAAAGGAAGCAAGCTGTGGCATCCTTTTAAAAGGAATGAAGAAGGAAGAACTGTTTCCAGGGGTTGTAGCTGGAGGGGTACTTCCAAGAAAAACTTTCTCAATGGGAGAGGCAACGGATAAGCGATATTATATAGAATGTAGGAAGATTAAGGGAATTTAATGTGAATTCCCTTTTAAGGTTGTAATTTATCGCAAGTTCCATGTATAATTTTACATGGATTAAGTGCTTTTTTAAAAAAATGACATATTTTGTGATTTAGTCTTAACAATCTAATACATACGAAAGGAGAGATACTTTGAAAAAGCTATTTATATATACAATCGTCAGTTTCATGACATGTTCAACTTTCCTCACATATACAATTTCAGCCAATGAAAATATCGAGGAACCCATTGTAGAAGAGATCATTGAAGCAGAAGAGGAAATTGTACCAGAAACACATGCGATGGATTTTCCCGATGCCTATTATGGTTCAGGAAATCCATTAGCTTCATTTAGACCATCCTGTACATGGTATGTATGGGGACGTGTTAAACAGATAACAGAGATATCTCTACCAAAGATTATTGAAAACTGGTATAACGCTTCTTATTTAGGTGCTGGACAATATAGTAATATGCCATCAACCCATGCCATTGTCATGATTTATACAGGAACGGTATTTATGCATACTGCCTTTGTCGAATCATGGGATGGACAAACAATCCATATTTCCGAATCCAACAATTACATTGGACAGAAGCCAGAAGGTTATTATGAATTTATCGGTACATTGGATGAATATATTGATACACGTATAAGACGCATTGGATATACAGAGGTACGCTTCATTCCATTAGAAGCCCCTGAATCAAGATTATATAATGTACAATATTCTGTTGAACCATATAGCCAGGCAACTCATGGAGGACGCTTGAATGTAAAATGGGATGCTACAATCAATTCAGTCAATGACTATTTTGAAGTCAGAATTGATTATGGAGAAGGTAATTTTGATAATCGAATCATTGAAAATAAACAGCGAAGTGCTTCCATTCCAATCCCGGATACAAGTGATTTATCATTCTCATTGATTCTTCATTCTGCTCCTGATGCTGTGGCAGGACCATATGCTTTCACCGTTGATTATGGATTTAAACAGATGGAAAATGGCTTACAATATAAAAACTGGGATACAACCTACTATGCAGATCGATGGGCATACATTGATGATTTCTGGTATTACTTTAATCAAAGTGGATATGCTCTAGATGGTTGGCAGATTGTCAACGGAAAGAAATATTACTTTGAAAACTATAAGATGGCCACAGGATGGATTGAAATTGAAGGAAAATGGTATTATTTCATCGAAGAAAAAGGATCCAATGAAGGATTACTATGTACTGAAGGATGGAAAAAAATCGATGACATCTGGTATTACTTCAATGAAGATGGTTCCGTAAAGAATGGCTTCTTCTTTGATAAAGATGGCGATTTATTCTATTTTGATGATCAGGGAATGCTATTAGTAGGATGGCAGGAAATTGATGGAACATGGTATTACTTTGATGTAAATACAGGAGCTGCCAATGGATGGCAACTGATTAACGATAGATGGTATTACTTTAATGAGTATGAAATGGTAACCGGATGGCAGACAATTAATAATAAGATCTATTATTTTGATAAAGATGGAGCCATGGCAAAAGGACTTGTAGAGCTGGATGGCAAGTTCTATTTCTTCAATGATGATAGAAAGACAGGGCTACAGAATATTAATGATAAATACTACTATTTCAATGCAGATGGAACAGCCTTTGAAGAAGGCTGGAAAGAAGATGCCGGCAATAAATATTACTTTGAAAACTATACGGCAATCATCGATAGAAAGAAGAAGATTGCAGGAACATGGTATTACTTCAATAAATCAGGAATGATGGCTAAATCCAACTGGGCAGGAAATGATGAAGCTGGCTGGGTTTATGCCGATGTCGATGGAGCCCTTGTAAAAGGATGGCAGTATATCAACAACACATGGTATTACTTTGATGAAAATGGCACTATGCTGACGGGTCTACAGACAATTGATAATCAGTTGTATTATTTCAATCAAAATGGAGCCATGATGACAGGTCTACAGAATGTCAATGGTACATACTACTATTTCAATATCGATGGAACAGCTTATAAAAATGGATGGGTATTAATTAATAATACATGGTATTACTTTGAAGATTATAAAGCTATTACAGGTGAAAAATATATCAATGGACACTGGTATTATTTTGATCGTTCATCAAGAATGTTGAAAAACCAATGGATTCAGGATGAAAAAGGCTGGCATTATGTAGATGGAGAAGGATATCTACTTGAAGGATGGCAAGTTATTGGAAGCTGGTATTTCTTTGAAAATCGTACCATGGCAACTGGATGGTGCCATGATGGAAAGAATCTTTATTACTTTGATGACAATGGACATTATCAGATGGGAAAATGGGCTGTCTATGATAATACATGGGGATATCTAGCTGGTAATGGATGTGCTGTCAATGGATGGCAGAAAATCAGTAATAAATGGTATTATTTTGATAATTATAAGATGGCAACTGGATTCACAGTCTGTGGAAATGATGCCTATTATCTATTATATGATGGAAATTACTATACTTCGAAATGGGTAGAATATGATGGAACATGGGTCTATCTGGATGGAAGTGGAAAAGCCGTTAATGGATGGAATGTCATCAATGGTACAAAATACTACTTTGACAACTGGAAGATGGCCAATGGATGGCAGGAAATAGATAATCAATGGTATTACTTTGAACAGAGTGGTAAACAGGTAACAGGCTGGAGAGACATTGATGGAAAACGCTATTATTTCAATGAAGAAGCCAAAAAAGGATTCCAGACCATTGATGGTAAACTCTATTATTTTAATGAAGATACATGTGCATTAAGAAAACAGGATTTCACAATCAATGGAACAAACTATTATATCAATTCATCGGATTATTCTATAAAGACAGGATGGGTTCAAATCAATAATCAATGGCGTTATCTAAATCCAGAAACATTGGAATATATCCAATCTGGATGGCAGACAATTGATGGTAAGAAATACTACTTTGAAAATTATCAGATTATCAAAGGCTGGAAGAAAATGGATAATCTCTGGTACTATTTTGAACTGGATAAAGGACATCTATTAACAGGATGGCAGAAAATCAGTAATAAATGGTATTACTTAGATGAATATGCCCTAACGGGATTCCAGAAAATTGATGGTAAATGGTATTACTTTGATAAAGATGCATGTTCAATGGTATCAACAACCTTCTTTATAAATGAAATTCCATATCTTACCAATAATGATGGATCTATCAGAACAGGATGGAGTCAATATGGTATTAATTGGAGATATCTTGATTCCGATACATGCCAATATAGAAAAGATGAATGGTCAACTATCAATGGCAAGACTTATTATTTCAAATCGGACGCTTCTATGCTGACGGGCTGGATTCGCTATGGAGATAGCTGGCGTTATTGTGATCTTACATCAGGAGCCCTTGTGACTAATAACTGGGTTAAAGATGATTATAACTGGTGGTATTATCAGGATGAAAATGGCCTTTCAATCAAAGGATGGAGAAAGATTGGTGGATACTGGTACTATTTCAGCTATAGCGATGAATGGGATTATCGAGAGGGAATTTATAAACAAGTATTTAAAGAATTCGCAGTGAGTATTGACTGGAAATACATCGATGGGGAATGGTATTGTTTCGATGATTCTGGACATATGCTGACAGGATGGATTAAAACTAAAAAAGGAGACTATTACTATACAAATGGAAGTGGTGTTATGCTTCATGATATGTGGGTTTCGGCTAGTGGATATTCCTACTATCTAGATAGTAGTGGTAAAATGGCTAGAAGCCAATGGATTGATGGAAAATACTATGTCGGTTCAGATGGTCGATGGTTACCAGGAATGTAAAAATGACGAATGATTAACTTTCTGATATGATAGTATCAGAAAGTTTTTCTTTTATGGAGGTAAAGAATGAAACATAAGTTTACTGTATTATTACTGATACTTACAATGTGTATGAATCCTTTTAAGGTGTTCGCATCGGAAAAGGAAGGGGATTATATACAGGAAGAAAATGATACTGTATTTAAATATATTGATAAGGAAGGAAATATCTTTGATCTGGAAAGTGAGGATGTTGTGATTAAAATGCCAACATTTCAATCGGATCCGAGTACGGTTAGTTATGGTGTCGTCAATTTCCGGACAAAGCCAGATGCTTCCTATAATACATACTATATTGATGACAACACAAAGAAGCAGGGATATATCAATGGCTTCTGTTCGGGTGAAGGCGCTTATCTTGGCCTAAGTGCGGATAAGACACAGGTTAAATTTAAAATTGCTGGTATGGTTGGATGGGTTGATCGTAGTGATGTCGATGTTCTTAGCTATAAGAACTGTAAATCGATGAGCCATTATGTCGTTGAAAATGGCATGTTATATCATTATGGAACGATTGATATCAGCCAGAGTGATCATATAATCACAAACAATATGGGGTATGCACCTTCCTATTTAAATGGAAATACGCGCTATTATAGCTATGATGGCCATTATTTCTATACATCCTTTGAAACGATGATTGATGATTATAGAAACAATGTCTATACGCATTCGGTGAATCCTGGTAATCCATATTATAACTATTATCAATATCTGCCACTTCGTTCCAAGACAAATCTAACGGCCGAACAGTTTAATAGTTATATACCTTCCTATGCCAAGAGTGGAAAGATGGCTAATATTGGACAGTTATTGATTGATGCGCAGAATACATATGGCGTCAATGCGATGATGATCTATGTTCAGGCTGCCTTTGAAAGTGGATGGGGAACATCAAGCATAGCGATCAATAAGAACAATCTATTCGGGCATGGAGCTGCTGATAATGATCCATATACGGGGGCTAAAATATATGGCAGTGTAAGTGAATGTGTAACACATCATGCCAAGGTTGTCTTATCCGAAGGCTATTTTGATCCAAAGGATTATTCAGGCCGTTTTTATGGATGTCATTGTGGGGATAAATCCAGTGGTATTATTGTTCATTATGGATCGGATCCATATTGGGGTGAAAAGGTGGCTTCGATGTGCTGGATATTAGATAGAACCTTTAATACCAATGATCATTCTATTTATACATTAGGGATTCGTGAATCCAATGCCAATGTGAATGTCTATGCCAATGTAGATAAGCGAAATATATTATATACAAGTGGTACATTCTTAAATTATCCGGTTATTATCTTAGAAGAAGGTTCTATGTATAAGATTCAAAGTGATTCTACTTTAAAAGCAGATCGAAGTGCGATTATACAGGATAATGGCTATTATGACTTTGATACCAATTATGCTTATATTGATAAAACGGGTATTCGTATTGTATCTGTAGGAAACAATCAATATCCTTCTAGTGTGCAATATAAATGGGTTGAAAGAAATGGTATCTGGTACTATGTGGATAAGGATGGTAATAAAAAGACAGGATGGGTTCAATATAAACATAACTGGTATTATCTAGATCCAAGTGATGGTCATATGGTAACGGGATGGTTGAATAATACATATTATATGACTTCAACGGGTGAAATGGTAACAGGATGGCAAACCATTGATGGTAAACAATATTATTTTGATGTCAATGGAAAATATGTTCCGAAAGAAGGAAGATATAACTGGGAAAAAGTAGGAAATGATTGGAAATTAAAAGATACAATTGAAAATACATATATTATCAATGGATGGAAAGAAGTTAAGGATAAATGGTACTACTTTGAAAATGGAATTATGAAGACTGGCTGGGTTTTCTATAAGAATGAATGGTATCTATTAAGCGATTCTGGAGATATGCTGACGGGATGGCAGAAAAAGAATGGCAAGTGGTATTATTTCAATGAAGATGGTGCTATGGTGACTGGATGGCTTGATGCTACTTATTATCTAAGTGAGAATGGCGATATGGTTATCGGATGGCAAGAGATTGAGAATGAATGGTATTATTTCAATCCAGGTGGAGAAAAGGTTACCAATCAATGGGTTGGAAATTACTATCTAGGAAATACGGGAAAGATGGTAACCAATGACTGGATTTATGATCAGAACCAGTGGTATTTAGTATCAAATGATGGAAAGAAACTAACTGGATGGCAAAAAGTGAATAATAAATGGTATTATATGGATGAATCAGGTGTTATGGCTACTGGCTGGATCAAAGACAATGGCATCTGGTACTATCTGCAATCCAATGGGGCTATGGTAACGGGATGGAAGCAGATTGGTACTAAATGGTATTATTTCTATGGAAGCGGTGCTATGGCAAGCAATACATATATCGATGGTTATTATGTAGATTCGAGTGGTGCATGGGTACAATAGGAGGAACAATGAAAAAGGTTATTATTTCTATTCTTACATTATTGTTATTTGTGAATATTCCCATTCAGGCAGCTGAAAATACAAACTGGAAGTATCAGGATGGAAACTGGTATCTCTATTCTGAAAATGGAGCGATGTTGAAAGGATTCCATACAGTAAAAGGGAAAACCTATTATATGGATAACAATGGAATCATGGTAGTCGGATGGAAGAAGATCGATGGTGACTGGTATTATTTCGAACCAGGAAATGGAGATATGTATACATCTCGATGGGCTGGTGACTATTATCTGACATCCAATGGAAAAATGGCAACAAGTGACTGGGTCAATAATAAATACTATGTGGATGAAACCGGATGTTATGTACAGGGATGGAAACTCATTGATAATAACTGGTATTATTTCAATCCAGGAAATGGAGATAAGAAAATCGGATGGCTTCTTTATAAAGATGTATGGTACTACATGGATTCAACTGGCATCATGCAAACAGGATGGCTTAATGATAAATACTATTTAGATGAAAGTGGAGCTATGGTTGTTGGATGGCAGAAACTGAATGGATCCTGGTATTACTTTGATGGAAATGGAGCAAAGGTTACTTCTTCATGGATTGGTAATTACTATCTAAACAGCAAGGGAAAGATGGAAACGAATACTTGGATTGATGATAAATATGTAGATGAAAGTGGAAAATATGATCCATCCAAGAAGCGCTATGAATGGAAAAAGACAGGTTCAAAATGGCAGCTGATGGATAATGTCAAAGATCAATACTTTGAATCGGGATGGATTTTGATCAATGGAACATTGTATTGTTTTAAAGATTCCTATTTACAGACAGGATGGCAACAATACAATGGACAATGGTACTACTTTGATGACAATGGCTATGTCACAACCGGATGGAAGAAAATAGGTAGCTACTGGTATCTATTTGATGGAAATGGCATCATGTTGACAGGATGGCAGAAGGTAGGAAATTACTGGTATTATATGTATGAAGATGGACATATGGCAGCCAATGAAACAATTGGAGAATATTGGGTGGATGCCAGCGGAAAGTGGTTTCCAAATGTATATGATGGTATTCTTCTAGTTAATAAGAAACATAAATTACCAGATGGCTATGAACCAGGGGAAGATCCAACGGCAGCTGCTGCACTTCGTCAGCTGATTCAGGATATGCGAAATCTTGGATATGATATTGGGTATGGCTATAGCGGGTATCGAAGCTATGCGTATCAGAATAGCTTATACTGGAGTTATGTAGCAGCCAATGGACAGGCCGCTGCGGATACATTCTCAGCACGTGCCGGATATTCTGAACATCAGACAGGTCTTGCCTTTGACTTGACACATACAAATGGCGCTTTGGTTACCAATTATGCGGAAGCCAACTGGCTTAAGAACAATGCCCATAGATATGGATTTATCGTACGATATCAAGAAGGAAAAGAACATATTACAGGATATATTGCCGAACCTTGGCATTTACGCTATATTGGAAGTAGAGCAACGGATATCTATTACTCTGGAAAGACACTGGAAGAATATTTAGGTGTTTCTGGAGGAGATTATTAATAAAAAGGGGGGATATCATGAAAAAGTTATTGACGATTGGACTATCCATCATCCTTGCGGCATCCTCTTTAGGCATGACACAGATTTATGCCAATGAAGAAGATGTTGTTGAACAGGCTGATGAAAATGTACAGGCAGAAGAAGTTGTTGAAGAAGCTGTCTATAAGAATGAAAATGAAGCCAATGACTGTGCGAACAGTTTCCGTTATCAGAATGGACAGCCAATCTATTCGATGGAAAGAGTCGCTGTACATCCAAATGCATGGAAAAAGATCAATGGAAATATCTATAATTCCGATGGCAATATCATTTCCGCCGCAAAGGGATTGGGAATTGATGTCAGTTCATGGAATGGAACCATCGATTGGCAACAGGTAAAGAATGATGGCATTGATTTTGCGATTATCCGCTGTGGATACGGTGGCGATGCGACGAAACAGGATGATAGCTATTTTCAGTATAATGTCAGGGAATGCACACGGCTAGGCATTCCATATGGAATCTATCTTTATTCCTATGCATTGGATGTGAATGGAGCCATCGATGAATACAACCATGTGCATCGCTTGCTACAAGGAATCAATCCAAGCTATCCGGTCTATTATGATCTGGAAGAAAACGATTTAATCAATAATGTATCCAGTGAAGTAGCCACTCGAATTGCGGATACATTCTGTTCCCGTATTCAAAGCGACGGATATAGAGCAGGTGTCTATTCGAATTTAACCTGGTTTACAACCTATCTGACATCCAATACATTCAACAAGTATGACAAATGGCTTGCCCAGTGGAACAACGTTCCAACCTATGGGGGAACCTATTCAATATGGCAGTGCAGCAGTACTGGCGATGTAGATGGAATTAATGGATATGTCGATATGAATATTGATTATGTCTATTCAGATAGTAATACGGATAGAGGCTGGCAGCAGATTGATGGTAAATGGTATTACTTTATCGGCGATGAAATGCAGACAGGCTGGATTCAGCATAAAGGTAAATGGTATTACTGCATGCCAGACACAGGGGAAATGGCAACAGGCTGGATTTATGTCAACAATAAGTGGTACTATATGGATCCAGTCAATGGCGATATGAAAGAAGGCTGGATTCTTATCGATAATTACTGGTATTATCTAATGCCAGTGGATGGATATTGTGTAAGAGACTGGCAGAAGATTAATAATGTCTGGTATTATTTTGATTCCAGCTATCGCATGGTAACAGGAAATGTCATCATCAATGGCAAGAGATATCTATTTGAAGATAGCGGGGCATGGATCAATGGAAATGGCTGGCTTGAAACAGATAAAGGATGGTACTACTTCTACTCAGATGGAAGCATTGCCTTTGATACATTTGAAAAGATAAAGAATGTCTGGTACTACTTTGATAAAGATGGCATCATGTTGACTGGTTTCCAGACAATCAATGGTAAGCTTTACTACTTCACAACAAGCGGTGCCCTATATTATCAGGAAGGCTGGTTCAAGATGGGAAGTGGCTGGTATTTCGGAAATTCAGATGGAAGTCTAAAGACAGGCTGGTATTCCAATTCCGTCTATACATACCATTTCAGTGAAACTGGAAAGATGGATACTGGCTGGGTTACTATCGATAAGAAGTATTATTACTTTGACAATGATGGACATATGAAGACAGGCTGGGTAAAAACCAACAACAAGTGGTTCTATCTAGGAAGTGATGGCGTCATGATGACAGGTCTTCAGACAATCAATGGAAAGACATATTACCTATGGTATCATATGCAGACTGGCTGGCAGAAGATTGATGAAAAGTGGTATTACTTTGATACAGATGGAGCTATGGTAAAATCAAGATGGGTTGGTAAATATTACCTTGGTGCTGATGGAATCATGGCAACCGGCTTCTGTGATGTCGTCGGAGTTGGTAGATGTTACTTCAATAGCGATGGAATCATGCAGACAGGATGGCAGAAGATTGATGGCATCTGGTACTATTTTGAGTCCAATGGTAAGATGGCTACTAACAAATGGGTTGGTGATTACTATCTAAGCGCGGATGGAACAATGGCTACATCAATCTGGATTGGTGATTATTATGTAGACCGTGATGGTATGAAAGTTACATACTGTTATGTCTACAACAACAAGAATGGAAATTACTACTGGGTAAATCGTAGCGGTCTATATGAAGCTAAGTGGACAACACAGGAAAAACCATCTGGCTATACAATCTATGACCAGTGGACTGGTTCCGTTATAAACAATTAAGGAAACTCATTTTGGGTTTCCTTTTTTATAATGGGCATTTGGTATATAATATATATTGGTTTAGAGGAATCACTATGAAATTTTTAACAGATCCAGTTATAAAAGTGATAAAAGGCATGTTGATTGTCTGTATGGCAATCTTCCTTTTTCTGCAGATTAAACAGCCTTCCAACAGCAAGGCAGAGTTTCAGGATGTTGTTTTGGCAGCTATACAGGATAAGGATATGTCTGGCTATACGCAGGTGGATAATCTTGCGATTAAACGCTTTCTAGCTTTGAATCCAGATGACTTTGAAAATATTATAAAAACAA
>JABUSD010000121.1 GCA_021442845.1 Holdemanella sp. | reverse complement strand
ATGTAGCTCACTGGCACAGCTGTCTGGAGATCATCATGTTTAAAACTTGAAACAGTACATTCAATAATCTCATCAGAGGCAGATAGAATTGTTTTCAATTCCTTGATGCATTCATCCGAGAACGGTTCATCCCGTTTATCAATCTTCTTTAATCCATAGGCAATTCCCTTTAGATAATCAGAGATTCTTTCAAAATCAGTAATGCATTTACTGTATAGATTTAATTTATGACTATCTTCTTCAGATAAGGATTTAGAAGCCAGTTTTGTCATATAAGAACTTAATTCATCTTCTTTTAAATCGACTACATCTTCTAATTCAATAACCTTATTGTTTAATTCTTTTGAGAACTTATCTATATTATGATTTGTGATTGCCATCATTTCATTAATGATATTGGCAATATCACAGATGGCATTCTTACATTGTACAAGGGCAAATCCAGGTCTTTCCAGAAATCTTTCATCCAATATATTAACTTCTGTATCCTTATCTTCATCTTCCGTATATGGAATTGTGATAAAGGCAAGTTTTTCCAATAGTTTTCCCATTGGTAATAATACAATAGTAGCTACAATATTAAAGATACTGTGAATAATCGCAATGGTTGCAGCACTAGCTGTATCCTGCAAGAAAGTGAAATGAACAAATACATTGATTCCATAGAATACACTCATAAATAATACTGTACCTATCAAGTTAAAATACAAGTGAATCAAAGAGGCTCTACGAGCATTCTTGCTGGCTCCAATACTTGAAATTAAAGCCGTTACACAAGTTCCAATGTTCTGTCCCATAATAACTGGCAAAGCCGCTCCAATGGTTACGGATCCTGTCACACACATTGCCTGCAGGATACCAACAGATGCGGATGAAGATTGAATAATAGCGGTTAGAATAGCACCAACTAACATACCTAGAATTGGATTCTGGAATGCCGTAAATAAAGATGTGAATTCTGGTACATTGGCAAGCGGTTTAACCGCTCCACTCATCGTTTCCATTCCAAACATCAAGATCGCAAAGCCAATTAATATGGTTCCAATATCCTTTTTCTTTTCACTCTTTAAAAACATGATGAACACAATACCAATCAAAGCCAGTACAGGTGAAAAAGAAGATGGCTTCAATAATTTTATAAAGAAGTTGCTGCTTTCAATACCCGATAAACTTAAAATCCATGATGTGATAGTTGTACCGATGTTGGCTCCCATAATGACACCAATCGCCTGGGATAGTTTCATAATCCCCGAGTTAACAAATCCAACAACCATAACAGTAGTCGCTGATGATGACTGGATTATGGCTGTAACACCTGCACCCAATAAAACCGCTTTTATCGGATTGTTGGTTGCCTTCTCTAAAATTTGTTCTAATTTTCCCCCTGCCATTTTTGATAAGGCATCACCCATAATCTTCATTCCATACAAGAATAGGGCAAGCCCTCCTACCATTGTCAATATACTAAAAAAATCCATGTTTTTACCTCCACTTACCATCATCTTAATAAAGTGATGTAAAGTGATAAGACATGGATTTGTAAATTCTATGTAAATTCTATGTATTTCGCATACCCTTTACAACAATATATAAATATAGAACTAAACCGCTTATAACACTTATAGTCATCGCGAAGGAATCTACCCATTCATTTGTCACAAATTGAAAGAAAACAGTATGTAATACATAATATGCAATTAATGTTATCAACCCTGGTAATATCACTAAGGACATCCATGTATGTTCTATAAATAAGCTTTTTTTCATAAAAATCATCCTTTCTACTTATACAATAGAAAGGATGTGTAAAGTATAAAATTATAAAATTGTAAATAATAAGTAAATTATTTACTCATCATCTTCTTTAATCCTTTAAAGAAATGTCCATTGGCCATATCAAGTAAACCTGCAAATGTATTTCCCTTTGACCCTGAAGAAATCTGCATATTACGTAAAGGCCCTCCTACACTGGATGCCATCAGCATTTTAAAAGTTGGATTGGTATAATCGATCTTTCCGCCATTTCCTTTGGCAATGACAATTTCTACAGCCTTATGCATAATTTTCATCACTAATGAAGAATCTTTCATTTCCACTACACTATTATCCATAGTAAAGGATCCTTTTTTTAAAATCTCTTCTTTATAGCTATATCCAAGCAATGATTCAAATTCATGAAGGGATGGTTCTTTCTTTACTGTTAGATACCATGGTGCACTCTTTATTTCAAAATCGAATCCATCTACATCAAAGAATTCTTTTAATGCATCAATTTGAACAAAATAATTTCCTTTTAATACTTTGAATCCATCCTGATAGACTTCAAAACAATCTGTATCCAGAGCAAAAGTTACAGTCTTACTTTCATTTACATTAAGATGAATCTTTTTAAAGCGTTTTAATTCTCTTACAGGTCGATAGATATCCTTTTTATTCATACCTATATATAAAAGTACAATCTCATCCCCTGCTACATTTCCGTTATTTGTAACTGTAACCGATACAGTATTCTCTTTTATTTCTAAATTGGAATATGTAAAGGTTGTATAACTTAATCCATATCCAAATGGATACCGAACAGGAATATTTGCCTTTTCATAATAACGGTATCCTACATAGATGCCTTCCTTATATAAGGCATCCTTTGTACCATAATAATTCTTTGAAATGACATCGTTATATGATTTAGGCCATGTTTCGCTCAATTTACCCGATGGATTATACAGACCATAGACTAGATTATAGGAGGCTTGTCCTATTCCCTGTCCAGCTAACCCTAAATAAAGAATCGCTTTTACCTTTTCTTCAAATTCAATTTCAACAGGGGCTCCTGCACATAGAATGACAACGATATTTTCATTAACAGATGATACTTCCTGAATCAGCTGATTCATTCCTTCTGGCATCTTCATTGTCTCTCGATCGAAACCTTCGGATTCATAGGCTTCTGGAAGACCTGCAAATATAATACAGATATCCTTGTTTGATGCCACTTGTTTTGCTTCTTCTAATAGCTTTTTATCTGTACTTCCATCTTCGTTATAGCCCTTCGCATAGCTTCCTTTAAATACATCCAATGGTGTTACAAGTATATCTGGATTAACATGGCTTGATCCTGCACCTTGATAACGAGGGTATTCTGCCATTGTTCCAATAATAGCTACCTTCTTATCCTTTTGTAGCGGTAAGATATTTTCATTCTTTAATAGAACAGCGCCTTTACAGGCTGCTTCTATTGCCAAGGCATGATGGTCTTCCATTTTGAAGTCAATGGTCTGGGACAAGGATTTCTTTGTCTTTTCCATAAGGTGAATCACTCTGGATACACTTGCATCTATATAACCTTCATCTAAATTTCCTTCCTGAAGGGCTTTATAGGCATCGTTTTCCTGATAAGCACTGCCTCCTGGCATCGATAGATCCAATCCAGCTTCAAAGGATTTTATACGGTCATTCATAGCACCCCAATCGGTAATGACCAATCCTGTAAATCCCCATTCCTTTCGCAATATATCCGTCAACAAGGTTTTACTGTCACTGCAATGAATTCCATCAATCTTGTTGTAGGCACACATTACAGTGGAAGGCTTTCCTTCTTTAACCGCAATTTCAAATGGTTTCAAATAGATTTCCCGTTTTGTTCTTTCATCCATAACACTATTGGATGTGAAGCGATTATATTCCTGGTTGTTCCCAAAGAAATGTTTTAAGCTGCAGCTTATTCCTGTTGCTTCCATACCCTGAATATAGGAGGCTGCCAACTTCCCGGATATATAGGGGTCTTCACTGAAATATTCAAAGTTTCTTCCACACAATGGATTTCTTTTGATATTGCATCCTGGTCCAAGGACCATGCCTACTTTTTCCTTGTTTGCTTCTTGCCCAATGGCTTGTCCTACCTTATATAATAATTCTTCATCAAAACTATTGGATAAAGTTACACTACAGGGAAAACAGGTTGCCTTTTTTGACTGGTTTACACCCATCGCATCCGTTTTCTTCTGCAAATCCTGTTTTCTTAATCCATTGGGACCATCACACATGAAAACAGCAGGAAGATTTTCTAATGATTTTGTCTGCCAGAAATTCTCTCCTGAACACAATGCGATTTTTTCCTTTAATGATATTTCTTTTTTATTCATTTTATTGTTCCTTAATAGTCATATATCTATAATATATATATTCCAGTGTGCAATTCCTCTTTTCTTCCATCAGGATAGATGAAAGTTGCCTTGCAGTTGGATGGTATTGATACGGTATATACAATTGTATTATTCACTTTTTTCCATCCACTTTCTACCATACCATATATGCTGTCATATTGTGCCTTGGCATACGTAAAGTGTCCTCCAGGTTTTGGAGCGATAATAAATGCATTTTCTGCTTCTATATTGATTCCACACATGGAAGCGAATAACCATTCACACATAGATCCTTTTGAATAGTGATTTCTTGAATCCACATCGACTTCATGTTTATCACATTCCCAGCTTTCCCAGATTGTTGTTGCGCCTTTTTTAGGCATGGCAAGCCATCCGGGTACTTCTTCATTCTCCAATAAACGATAGGCATATTCTATATTCAATTTCTCTAATACATATAGAATCAGTGGTGTGGATAAAAATCCGGTTCCTATACGCCATCGATAGTTCTCCAACGCTTTAATCAATCGTTTTTCGGCATACTTTCGCTGTTCTTCATTCAATAGATTCATATATAAAGGTCGCACAAGCTTTGCCTGTCTATCTGTATCCAGGGAGAATTCCTGTAGATATAGAATACTCTGGTAAGCTTTTTTTGTTGACAAAGCAAACTGTGAGTATTCTTTTTCCTTTTCTTTCTTATCAAGTATAGAACAGATTTCACTCATCTTTTCATGGACATAGCTTGTATAAGCCGTTGCTTCTTCTGGATGTGGATAGATAAAATCATCAATCTTAAATTTATTCACATCTTCCGGTTCTGCCCATTCTCCATAAATCTGTCCATAGTTTGTTGCGTATTTTCGATCTTCCTTACGTATCTTTAATGGTTTTGACAACAGAGTTTTCTTGCCACTTCGTTTCTGCATAAACTCTATATATTTTTCCATATTCGGATAGAACTGCTGAAGTATTCTTTTATCCTGATATTGTTTATATAACTGGTATGGCATCAATACGGCAACATCAGCCCATCCTACCGATCCATCCATAACTTTCATGAAGAAATCGGTCCCGCCCACTGGTGCTATCTGAACAACTTTTCCATCTTTATATTGCACATCAAAGACATCGTTTAAATATTTCTTTGCGAATGGCATAAAGTTGAATAGATAATTTGCTGTTCGGGTAAAAATCTGAATATCCCCTGTCCAACCATGTCTTTCTCTAGTTGGACAATCCGTTGGAATATCAAGGAAATTTCCTTTGGCTGACCATACTGTATTTTCAAAAAACTGATTTAATAAGCTATTCGAACTTTCAAAATAACCAGTTCTCTCTAAATCTGAATAGACCGCAATAGCTTCCATTTCAATATTTTCAAGATTGCTTTCTACCAGTACATATTGAAATCCAAAGATGGAAAAAGTTGTCTTATATGCATTCCAGCCTTCCTTACATATGTAAGTTACTTCCTGTAATGGTGAAATATGATCCTTATACTTACACTGAATATTATTTTGTGTAAACTCCCCTTTATCATCCAGAATTTCTCCAAAACGAAGATAAATCCTATCCCCTTTATGTGCCTTTACTTTAAAGGATACATACCCTGCGATATTCTGCTTGAAATTATAGATAGTTTTCCCTAACGGTGTTTTTATGATGTCTGGTTTAAAATGCTCGTGTTCTTTTACGGATACATTGTTTGATGCTGAAGGCATTACAGTATGATTTGTACACTTTGCCTTTTTATCAAAGGATGGTTTCATAGATGCATCAACAATTTCTCCATCCTTGTTATCCGCAAAACGGATAGGTCCATCATTTGACCAGTCCCATGTATCATCACTGATGATTGTCATATCATCCATTTCCAGTTGAACAAGAAGTTTAGTCTCGATTCCATATTGACATAAAAGTCCCCAGGCTCCAGTACTTCCACGATACCATCCATCCGCTAAGAATACAGTTAATACATTATTTCCTTCTATAAGCAAGTCTGTCACATCATACGTCTGGTATTGCACCCTTTTACGATAATCGGTATACCCTGGTGCCATGATAAAATCTCCCACTCTTTTATCATTGATATAGGCTTCATATAAACCACAGGCTGTAATATACAATCTTGCCTTTTGAATATCTTTGCATTCAAAAACCTTTTTGAAACAATCCACCGGATATCTTTCCGCTTTTCTTGCCAGATAGTCACCTACTAAACTTTTCTTTGTCTTTGGTTTATAGTTTCCAGTTATCCATTTCGCATGGAAACCTTCTAAAAGGCCCATTTCAAAATAAGCAGATGAATACTCTTCTACCTGATCCTTTTCATCCCATACTCTAACTTTCCATATCACTCTGTCTTTGGATTGTAATGGTTTTCCATTATACATTGTACGCATGCTGGAAGATTGTACTTTTCCTGTATCCCATACCGTTTCATGATTTATTGTGCAGACAATCTGATAGGCACTCTGCGATATTCCGCCTTCATCTTTCCACATGAGACAAGGATTTATAGTATCGATTCCGATTGGGTTTTCCAGATATTCACATCGTAAATTTGTTGCCTTCATCTTATTCTCCCTGTCTTCTTAATTTAATTTCTGCCTGTTCCTTTTCTACATTCTTTTCCGCTTTAAACATGCACAATAAGATAATAGAAGCAATCGCAGTAATGACTTCAAATCCAACAAAAGAGAAGGTTATCGCATTCTGACAAGCCAGTGGTTGAGCAAATCCTGTTGTCACCTTGGTGATTTCATCAAAGACGGGAGCTACATACCCTGTCTTTGCCAATAAGAAATTGAATACACCACTAACTACACCAGTAGAACATGTCACAATAATAGTCTGAATGGATGTAGAGATTCCATCGCATCGGAAGTCATATTTCCATTCTATATGATCTAAAACATCGGCAAATAAAGCTAACATGACATACGCAACGGGCAATCCTCCTATGTTCTTAATAAACTGTCCAATAAGAACCATTATCATATTCCTTGGAAAAAGAACACATAGTGCACCTCCTATGGCATAGAACACAAAACCTGCAATCGTTGTGTTGCGCTTTCCAAACTTCTTGGCAAGTGGCCATACCGCAAAGATTCCAATTCCCATTGGAATTCCCCCAATAGCGGATACCAATGTCTGGGTAATTCCATCATTATAAGTACCCAGCACATAGTTACAATAGTAAACCAGGGCTACATTCTTTAATAAAGATCCCACTGTATAGATCAGGAAAAAAGACATAAAGATAATCCATTCTCTATCACAGAAGACAGCTTTCAACTGCTTTGATAATGGAATGACTTCTATTTCTTCATTGGCCCTTTCTTCCGTAATTCTTTCACGTGTAAAGTAATATTCAATCAATGTGAGCGGTAAAGCTAAAATCGAGATAATGCACATCAAGCCAATCCACGCACTCTGGTTTGCCCCAATGATTGGAAGAATTACCATCGGGAAAATCAAGGCTACAATGATTCCGGTAATCATGACGCCTGATACATTGCTGAATACGGATAAGCTTCCTCTTTGAATTGTATTTCTTGTAGATAGCGGTACCATCAGACTATGTGACATGTAATACATCGTATAGGCAAAGGAATAGAATAAATTATAAGACAACATAATCCAGATTACCTGTACATTTGTCGATGCCTTTGGCACTGTAAACAATAAGATTCCCGTTATTGCCAATAAAGGTGCCGATATCAATAAATATGGCCTTGCCTTTCCCTGGCTTGTTCTTGTGCGATCAATAATCTGTCCCATTATGATATTGGTAATCGCATCAATGACTTTCGATACAATTGGGAAAATCATCAAAAACATTCCACCCCATACGGTTGTTAATTTTAATACATCGGTATAGTACACATTTAAATACGATGCCAATACAGCATTCAATAATAGAGCTCCTGCTGGTCCAACTAGATACCCTAGCCATTTCTCCTTTCCCTCTACCTGTTCATTTTTAATTCTTGTACGAAATAGCCTCTTCTCAATAAAATTTAACTTCATAAGCCCTCCTAAACAGTCTCTCTGTTATTATCATACTAACAAATGCATATTCATTTGTATTATAGATTTGTATCGTATATTATATACTTATCACATTAAGAGGTGTTTATGGATTATTCATATATCGCAAACAATCTAGCTAGCCTTTCTGGTTTACCTGTACGTATCTATCAGGATGAACGGTTTATACAGTTATTTCACTATGCGAAATTTAAGCCTGATTTAGCTATATTAGAAGAAAGAGAAATCTTTAAGAATAAAGATACAGTCAGCTATTATATGACAGATACTTTTCTTTTCTATGGTTTATTTCGCATTAAAAATACCGATGTATCCTATTTGATTGGTCCTGTAAGCCAGACCCGCGTTAATAAAAAGAACATACGGAATATTCTATTATCCATTGGGGAACCATTACATAGAGAAAAGGAATTAAATGAATATTTAAATTCTATTCCTACTTATCCCCTACGTATCTTTTTACAGATTTTATGCACTTTCAACTATTTCTTTAATAATGAAAAAAGAGATGTGGATGAATTCATCATAAAAGAGATGCCACTTGTAGAATATGTAGATAACCATAAGGAAGAATCAGAAGAATTTGTCCATAATACATATGAGGTAGAAAAAAAGATGCTGGATATAGTAAAAAGAGGGAATATAGATGAATTAAACATACTATTCTCCAATCCTCTATCTGGAAGAGCTGGTACATTATCCAATGATGGTTTGCGTCAACAGAAGAATTTATTCATCTGTACCACAACTTTAGTCACTAGAGCTGCTATAGAAGGTGGTCTAGATAAGGAAACTGCCTTAACATTGAGTGATGTCTATATCCAGAAAGCAGAATTAATCAATGATATTGCCCTTTTAATGACACTACAAGGCAAGATGATTTATGATTTTACAAAGCGTGTCAATCAGGAAGTATCCAATCCTGATATTCGGAAAATAAGATCGTATATTCTTGAACATATAAATCAGAAAATTACCACAAATGATTTAGCCCACCTTGTTGGAATAAATCGCAATTATCTAAATGAATTGTTTAAAAGAGAATTGCATATGACCCCTTTTCGTTATGTAACTTCGCTTCGTATAGAAGAAGCCAAACGTCTTCTTATGATTTCCAATAAGTCACTGGAGGAAATCGCATCTGCTTTAGGGTTTTCCAGTCAGGCTCACTTTCAATCTGTATTCAAGAAAGAAACAGGGTTAACACCATTAAATTATAAAAAGAAAATGAGCTAATTTGGCTCATTTTTTGGGTAATATTATAAATTTGATTGAAAGTTTCCTAATACCCTTACATCCGGTGCAATCTTTTTAATTTCTGGTATAATACAACTCATTTCCTCTGTAAGAAGATCACCGATACATTCTATAAAGAACATATATTCCCAGTTCCTGTTGGGTATCGGTCTTGATTCAATTCTCAACAAAATAACCTTATTTGATGTAAATACGTTTAATACCTGTGTAAGTGTTTCTGGATTGTGATTTGATGTGAAAGATATGCAGAACTTATCGCGTTTTACTTGTATTTCTTCCGTTGGTGAAAGGATAAGAAAACGGGTTGTGTTTGCAGCTTTTGTGTTAATCTTTTCCTTTAATACTTCTAATCCATAGATTTCTGCAGCAAGTACAGAACAGATAGCTGCCTTTGACTTGTCCTGTTTTTGGGCAACCACTCTAGCAGAGCCAGCTGTATCATCCTGTGGAATCCTTTTCCATTCTGGATGTTCATTTAAAAAGGATTCACATTGAAACAAGCCCTGTTCATGGGAATAGACTGTCTTGATATCATTTATCTTTGTACCAGGAAGAACCAATAAGGCATGATTGACCTGTACAGTTGTTTCTCCTATAAAGAAATAATCATATTGTTCCAATAAATCGTATACTTGTCGTATAGCACCTGTTGAACTATTCTCAATCGGTAAAACGGCATAGTCTGCCGTTTTATTTTCAAGTGCTATAAAGGCATCTTCAAACGTTTTTAAACCAATTGCACTTACATTCTTTCCAAAGAAGTTCCTAGCTGCCATTTCACTATAAGCACCTGGTTCTCCCTGATATACGATTATAGGGTTTTTCTTCTTTGGTTTCATAATTTCTTTTTCACTCATAAATCGATTATATCATAATCAAATATTATGTACTCAAATCTTATTTTTATAAATATCAGTTTTTTTGGTATAATTTATATATGAATAAGAAAATCAGTTCAAAACAGTTAGCTCGCTACCCTTTATATCTTAAATATCTTAGAAAGCTTCAAAGCGAAGGGCAGGATACCATCTCTTCTAATGTCATTGCCAAAGAGATGAAACGTTCAGAAGAATCCGTTCGAAAGGATTTTCAGGTGATTTCTTCTACATCTGGAAAGCCAAAAAGAGGAAGGGATATTTCCCAATTAATCTCTGATATTGAAAGATTTTTAGGATATAAGACACATGATAATGCGATTATCGTTGGAGCTGGACAATTAGGTAGTGCTATTGCCAATTATCGTGGTTTTGAAAACTACGGAATTGAAATCGTTGCCCTATTTGATACCAATCCATCTATCATTGGAAACAGCATCAAAGGAAAAGAAATCTATTCTATCGAAGATATGAAAGAGGTTGTCGAATTACACAATGTGAAAACCGCAATTTTATGCGTATCAAAAGCTTCTGGGCAGGCAGCGTGTGATATCATGATTGAAAGTGGAATCAAAGGAATCTTAAATTTTACTCCTGTTCACTTAACCGTACCGGATGATATTGTCGTTGAATCCTTAGATGTTGCCTCTCTATTATCCGTTGTATCACAAAAGCTAAATCCATCCTCTGATTAAAGAACAAAACTGTTCTTTTTTTTTGTAAAATAACTTGTAACCGATTACATCGTATATATCGGTATTTTTTTATTGACATGATCATTTCACAGTGATATAAACTCTATGTAGGTAAATAATTACCGATTGGAGAGTAAATATGAAAGAAGAAAAGAACATTCCTACAGTACAGGAAGAAATTGATGAATTAGTCAAAAATGGTTCAAAAGCTTTAGAAGAGTTCCTTTTATTGAATCAGGATCAGGTTGACTTTATTGTTGCGAAATGCTCTGTTGCAGGATTAGATAATCACGGTTCCTTAGCTAAATTGGCTGTTGATGAAACACAGCGTGGTCTATTTGAAGACAAGGCAACAAAGAATTTATTTGCGTGTGAATATGTTGTCAACAACATGCGTCATTTAAAGACAGTTGGAGTCATCTCCGATGATCCTGTTACAGGCATTACTGAAATTGCTTCCCCTATTGGAGTTATTGCAGGGATTACACCTGTAACAAATCCAACATCGACTGTTTTATTTAAATCGTTAATCTGCTTAAAAACCAGAAACCCTATTATCTTTGCATTCCATCCAAATGCACAGGAATCATCAAAGGCAGCTGCTATCGTGATTCGTGATGCAGCCATTGCGGCTGGTGCTCCTGAAAACTGTATCCAATGGATTGAACATCCATCCATGGATGCGACAACAGCACTTATTCATCATGATGGCGTGGCTTCTATTCTGGCAACAGGTGGTAACGCAATGGTTAAGGCTGCTTATAGCTGTGGAAAACCAGCTATGGGTGTAGGGGCTGGAAATGTGCCTGCCTATATTAATAAATCAGCAAATGTGGAACAGGCCATTAATGATATCGTATTGTCAAAATCTTTTGATAACGGTATGATCTGTGCTTCTGAACAGGCTGCCATCATCGATAAGGAAGTCTACAATGAAGCCGTTAAATACTTCAAACGCTTTAAAGCTTACTTTGTAAATGAGGAAGAAAAAATCCTATTATCTCGCTATTGTTTTGGAAAAGCAGTTGGCGATGAAGATGTAGAAAACGCTCGCTTAAATCCATTTATCGTTGGAAAGAGCGCTTATGTTTTGGCTAAGAATGCTGGATTTGATGTGCCAGAAAACACATCAATCCTATGTGTTCCATGTAAAGAGGTTGGTCCAAAAGAACCGATTTCAAGAGAGAAGCTATCACCAATTCTAGCTATCTTTAAATCCAATGATGAAAAAGATGGATTTGAAAAAGCCGAAGCCATGGTTAACTTCAATGGTTTAGGACATAGTGCTACGATTCACTGTAAAGATAAGGAAATGGCAGATGCCTATGGTGAAAAAGTTAAAGCAATGCGTATTATCTGGAATTCACCATCAACTTTTGGTGGAATTGGAAATGTATACAACTCATTCCTTCCATCATTGACACTTGGATGTGGTTCTTATGGTAGAAATTCAATCGGTGGTAACGTATCGGCCGTTAACTTGATCAACGTTAAGAAAGTAGGTAAACGAAGAAACAATATGCAATGGTTCAAAGTTCCAAGAAAGATTTATTTTGAAAGAAACTCTATTCAGTACTTACAATCTTGTAGAGATGTCAATAAAGTATTTATCGTTACAGACCGTTCTATGGTTGAATTTGGTTTCGTCAATAAGATTACCGAACAGTTAAATTTGAGAAGAAATCCAGTATCTATCCAGTTGTTCTGTGATGTTGAACCAGATCCAGATATCGCAACAGTACGCAGAGGTGTTGAATTGATGAAAGCATTCAAACCAGATACAATCATTGCCTTAGGTGGTGGATCAAGTATGGATGCAGCAAAAGGTATGTGGCTATTCTATGAACACCCTGAAGTAAACTTTGATGACTTGAAGCAGAAATTCATGGATATCCGTAAACGTGCATTCAAATATCCTGAATTAGGAATCCAGTCAAAGTTAATCTGTATCCCTACGACATCAGGAACAGGATCGGAAGTAACACCATTTGCGGTTATTTCTGATAAGGCAAACAATAAGAAATACCCATTAACCGATTACTCATTGACACCAACCGTTGCGATTGTCGATCCAGAATTCACAACAAATCTTCCAGCTAGATCAACCGCTATGACGGGAATGGATGTATTAACACATGCTATTGAAGCGTATGTTTCCGTTATGGCAAACGATTATACAGATGGTCTTTCTTTACAGGCGATTAAGCTTGTATTTGAATACTTGCCACGTGCTGTAAAAGATGGAAGAAACGACTTGGAAGCTAGAGAAAAAATGCATAATGCAGCAACAATTGCAGGTATGGCCTTTGCCAATGCATTCCTTGGTATAGGACACTCTTTAGCTCACAAAGTTGGAGCTGAATTCCACGTTGTACACGGATATGCCTGTGGTATCTTACTTCCACATGTTATTCGCTACAACGGACAGGTTCCAGCAAAATTATCTGTATGGCCAAAATACAATGTATACTGTGCAGATAAGAAATATCAGGATATTGCCAAAATATTAGGATTAAAGGCAGATACACCAGAACATGCCGTTGATGCCTTAGCAAGTGCTATCACAGCATTAATGAAGGATATTGGATTGGATCCTAACTTCAAGGCTTGTGGTATTGATGAAAAAGAATGGATGGACAAATTAGATCAGATGGCTGTATTAGCGTATGAAGATCAGTGTTCACCTGCAAATCCTCGCGTACCACTTGTAGCGGATATGAAACAGATTCTAATTGATGCCTATAAAGAAAACTAACAATTAAAAATCCCTTTATTGAAAAAAGGGATTTTTTTATACATTATTCAATTGTCAATAAGCTACGAGCATCTTCATCTGCAATCAGAATTACATTTGAGTGCATCTTTAAGATAGAAGCAGGTACATGTGGAGTAACTGGTCCTTCTAATAGTTCCTTGATGATAGGTGCCTTTGCTTTACCAGAAGCAAGGATTAAGATTGTCTTAGCTCCCATGATTTCTCCAATACCCATTGTATAAGCATATCTAGGTACATCATCGATTGAATCAAACAATCTTGAGTTTGCTTCAATTGTGGAACGTGTTAATTCAACCTTATGTGTATTCACTGGGAATTCTTCACATGGCTCATTGAATCCAATGTGTCCGTTATTTCCAATTCCTAATAACTGTAAATCAATTCCACCCATAGATTCGATAACTTCGTGATATCTTTCACACTCAGCTTCTGCATCTAAATTTGATCCATCTGGTACATGTGTATTTGCAGGTACGATATTTACATGATTGAATAAATTCTGATTCATGAAATAACGATAACTCTGGTCATGTTTTCCATCCAGTCCAACATATTCATCTAGATTAACAGTCTTAACATGGAAGAAGTCTAAATCGCCTTTTTCACACCAGTGCTGTAATGTTTGATACGTACCAATTGGTGTTGATCCAGTTGCCAATCCTAATACTGAATCTGGTTTTAAAATAACCTGTGCTGAAATAATGTTTGCAGCCTTACGAGACATATCTTTATAGTCTCTAGCCTTTACTAATTTAATCATAGTACACTCCTTTTTATCGGTTCGATAATGTACTTTCATTATACACGAATTTAAGCTATTTAAACCAAAATGTTAATAAATTCACTAAAAATGACAAATTTGGTACCAAGAATGGTAAACAGTTTATATATTTAATCTAATCTTATGACATCATATAAGTAGATTAAATATTTTTTATAACATATGTACTTTTCCGTCCCTTATTTTATGGTTTATTGGCATTTTTCCAACTTACACCAAATTTTACTCTAAAATTAAAAAAAGCCTAAAAAAAGGCAAATAAAAATGACCCGGCAGCGTGTACATCGCCATGCTCTGTACAGTCGCATCGGATCCCAAGGCAAATAAAAATGACCCGGCAGCGTGCTATCTTTGCAGGGGCAGGCCCAACTATTGTCGCCGCTGGAGTGCTTAACTTCTGAGTTCGGTATGAGTTCAGGTGTGTCCACTCCGCCATCGCCACCGGATCTTTGAAGGTCGGCCCTTCAAAACCGGACAATATCCCTCGAGTCATGACATCTCTTCTTCTGATTAAGTCCTCGACCGATTAGTACCAGTCAACTGCACATATCGCTATGCTTCCATCCCTGGCCTATCTACCTCGTCGTCTTCGAGGGGTCTTACTTCTTGCGAATGGGAGATCTCATCTTGGAGTGGGTTTCGTGCTTAGATGCTTTCAGCGCTTATCCCTTCCCTACTTAGCTACCCAGCTATGCCCCTGGCGGGACAACTGGTGCACCAGCGGTAGGTCCATCCCGGTCCTCTCGTACTGAGGACAGCTCTCCTCAGATCTCCTTCGCCCACAACAGATAGGGACCGAACTGTCTCACGACGTTCTGAAC
>JABUSD010000297.1 GCA_021442845.1 Holdemanella sp. | reverse complement strand
TATAATGTATTAAAAAAAGAGGGAATTCTTGTCTATTCCACATGTACCTATGCCAAAGAGGAAAATGAAGAAGTCATTGCTCATTTTCTAAAGGAGCATGAAGATATGGAATTGTTAGATGTAGGCATTTCTTTTGGAAGAAGAGGCCTTGATACAGAAGGTATGGATGCATCGAAAGTCTGTCGTATCTTTCCTATGGACCATGGCGAAGGGCATTTTGTAGCGAAATTACGGAAAACTGGTGGTACCATCCATTCTTTGCCTTATATAAAAGATAAAAAAACGGATCCAATTGTTTCAAAATTTTTAAAGGAACAGCTGAATACTTCGATAGAGCATATCTATGGAAGTGAAAAAGTATATGGCATGGATTTTCCTTTTGTAGACTTTAAAAAGATCAAACTGTTAAGACAAGGTGTATGCTTAGGTGAAATCATTAAGAATCGTTTTGAACCCGCCCACGCCTTCTATATGTGCGCTCCATGGATTCCATATTATAAAAGGAAATGCGATGTGTCCATTGATGAAATGAATGCCTTTATGCATGGGTTAGAGCTATCAGAGAAATTGGAAAAAGGATATATATGCATGTGCTATGATGGAATTCCTTTTGGCTTTGGAAAAAGTGATGGAATGCATATTAAGAATAAGATTCCAAAAGGACTTAGAATGAAAGAGAATGTGAATTTGATGAAAGAGGAACTATATGAAACTGGAGAATAATGAAATATTTAAATATCTGCAGGTCATTGCAGGAAGTATATTGTTTATATTGGGAATCTATTTCTTTATCACACCCAATGGCTTGAATACAGGAGGTATTTTTGGTACCGCCCAATTGATTGATTATTTTCTTAGAAAGTTTATCACACTTCCAGCTTCCTTTGATTCAGCCGGTATTATCAATATGGCAATCAACATTCCTTTGTTCCTGTTGGCATTCCGTACCATTTCAAAGGGATTCTGTTCAAAGACGCTGGTCAGTGTCATTACCCAGACAATTACAATGTCAATTCTACCAAAGTTTGGAACGGTGATTATGCCAGATCCCTTATCCAATGTAATCGCAGGCGCTGTTATGGGAGGTATTGGAATCGGATTGTGCTTAAGAAGTTCAGGGTGTGCAGGAGGAATGGATATATTAGGTGTATATTTCTCTAAGACAAGACCAAACTTTTCGGTAGGAAAGCTTTCGATTGTATTGAATGCGGTATTATTTAGTATATATGCTCTGATATTTGATGTGCAGAGTTCTATCTATTCTATCATGTATGTATTTATCATGTACTTTGTATGCGATAGAGTGCATTATCAGAATATCAATATTACCGCTATGATTTTCACGAAACATCCCGAAATCAAAGAAGATATCATGACTCGTATGGGACGTGGTGTTACATACTGGATGGGAAAAGGTGCCTATACAGAAACGGACCAGTATATTTTGTTTACTGCTATCAATAAATATGAAATCCGTCGTTTATATAAGATATTGAATGAAGTGGATCCCAATGCCTTTGTCATTCTATCCGAAGGACAGAATATCACGGGCGGATTTGAAAAACGACTATAGAAAAAAGCTCTGGAGAAAAATCCAGAGCTTTTGTGTTTTATTAGAATAGCATATTTCCAAAGTAGGCAAGAATGGACATCAGAACAAGGAATAGACCTCCATAAGGAAGAATCTTTGTCAATAGCTTGGAATCCTGTCCTTGTCCACCTACAGCGCTTAGAGCGATGGCAATGCTTTGTGGAGACAACATCTTACCTGCAGCAACACCCAATGAGTTCAAGGCAACCATCCAGTATGGATTGGATCCTAACGACTGGGCAGCACTGTTCTGTACCGCTCCAAAGAATACACCTGAACTTGTTCCTGACCCGGTTACAAAAGCACCTAAGGCACCAATCCATGGGGCAACAATTGGATAGAATGGACCAGTAATCGCAACGACAAAGCTGGCGATGGAAGCAATCATTCCTGAATATCCCATAACCTTAGCACATCCTAATACAGACATCATCGTAATCACGGTTGGCTTTAGCTGTTTTAAAGTGGCGATGAATACTTCCTTGAAATCCTGGAAAGAAGCTTTCTGAATCAATCCACCAATCAATGCGGATATAAAAATCCATACCCCTGGGGTATTGATCCAGGAGAAGGTAATCGTTCCTGGATTTGCTCCCTGGTATACAACAATCTGGGATGCGAACTGGGCAAGGAACGTATTGATAGGAGCCACTAATTTTGATGTCAATAATAAGAATACAAAGATGCAGATAAATGGGCTCCATGCCTTTAGACATGTATTGAAATCCAGCTTCTGTTTACCCGTTATTTCAATCTGGTAGGCAGGATCTGGTTTTTTCTTCATGGAAAGAAGAATTGTTACAAGCAAGGAACATACACTTCCTACAACAACAGCTAGTTCAGCACCAACGAATTTACCAACGATAAATTGCGGAATGACAAAGCTGATACCTGAAGCCAGGGTAATGCCTGTAACGCCCTTTAATCCTTTGATGCCACCGCCTGTAACCATCACAATCAGAATTGGGCATAGAAGAATGAATGGAGCCAACTGCAGTGTTGTGATAGACGATAATACGGTATTTTCAAGACCTAACAGATTGGCAAGGGTAACCGTTGGAATACCGATGGAACCAAATGGGGTTGGAACTCCATTGGCAATCAGGCATACCAGACAGGCAAATAAAGGCTCAAATCCTAAGGCAACTAACATACCTGCTGGAATCGCAATCGCGGTACCAAATCCAGCCATTCCTTCCATGAATCCTCCAAAGCACCAGGCAAGAATCAAAACAAGCAGTCGCTTGTCACTTGTGACAGATGTCATCATTGCCTTGATTGTTTCCATTCCTCCTGTACGGACGGTCAGATTATATGTAAAGATGGCCGCCACAATAACGAGTACAATTGGCCATAAAGCCATTAGGCATCCTTCTAATGTAGCGCTAAGGGCCTCGATTGTGTTCAGTTTCCAGATGAACATTCCTAAAAGAATAGATAGAAGCAAAGATCCAAAAGCAGCTCTAGGTGTAGGCCACTTTAATACGATAAGCGCAAAGATTAACCAAAGTATGGGCATTAGACCCAGTAAAAAAAATACAAAACTCATAATCTTATCTCTCCTCTTCTTGAATTATATCAAAAACCTATAAAGATTAGTACATTTCTATAAAAAACCTAAAAAAACACATTCTTTTTATTGTTTAAAATGCATAAAACAGTTATAATAGTGGTGCAAAGTAGCAGAAAGTGTCAGAAAGTGGGAGGTGAAACACATGTTCATGGGCGAATATGAGCACAATATTGATCGTAAGGGGCGATTGATAATGCCAGCAAAGTTTCGTGATGAGTTAGGTGAACATGTTGTTGTCAGCCGTGGACTTGATGGATGTCTGAATGTATATACAATGGCTCAATGGGAAGTTGTATTTGCGAAACTATCAAGTTTGCCATCTACCAATAAGAATGCACGTCACTATATGCGTGATGTTCTATCAAAGACAACGGACTGCGAAATTGATGGTCAAGGAAGAATTCTGATTCCATCGTCATTGACTTCTTTGGCTAAATTAGAAAAGGAATGCATGATTATCGGTGTAGCCAATCATATTGAAATCTGGGCTAAGGATAGATGGAAAGCTATCGAAGATGCCGAAGAGGAAGGTATGTTTGAAGAACTTGCTGAGAGTCTAACGGAGTATTTCATCTAATATGAAGCACTTCAGTGTTCTATTGGAAGAATCCATTGCGATGCTTCAAATAAAAGATGATGGAATCTATGTGGATTGCACACTTGGCAGAGGGGGCCACAGCAGTGAAATCCTGAAGCGATGCAGACAGGGGCATTTGTATTCCATTGACTGCGATATGCAGGCAATCCAGGAAAGCAGGCCACGTTTAGAAGCTATCGGTTCTAACTTTACAATCATTCATGATACATTTGAACATTTAGGAACCATTCTGGATGCACAGGGAATTGATAAGGTTGATGGAATTTTCATGGACCTAGGGGTATCAAGTCCACAGTTCGATGATGAAAATAGGGGCTTCAGCTATCGAATGGATGCCAGACTGGATATGCGTATGGATCAGATGAGCGAACTGGATGCCTGGAAAGTTGTCAATGAATATTCTAAGGAAGAACTGGAAAGGATATTCAGATGTTATGGGGAAGAACCATTCGCATCAAAAATCGCTTCGAAAATTGTACAGATTCGTGAAGAAAAACCAATTGATACAACATTTGAATTAGTGGATGTGATTAAGAGCTGTCTTCCAATGAAAGTTCTTAAGAAAAAGGGGCATCCAGCTAAGCAGGTTTTTCAGGCAATACGAATCGAAGTAAATCAGGAATTAAGTCAGCTCGAGATCGTTTTGGAAGAGGGGCTAAAACGATTAGCACCGGGTGGGCGATTCGTAATTATCACTTTCCATTCTTTAGAAGATCGCCTTGTGAAGAATGTATTCAAGGAAAAAGGGGTTCCTAAGAAAGTCGATAAGCGATTACCTGTAACTGGGATAGAAAATTTAGAATTCAGGCTAATTAACCGGAAACCGGTTGTTGCCACACAAGATGAACTTGAGCTAAATAATAGATCGCATTCAGCGAAGCTTCGAGGGATTGAAAAGATATAAGGAGGAACAGCAATATGTTGAATAGAAAAAAGAAGTTACATAATAAAAAGAAAAGAAGAAGTATTCGACTAGAATTATTGGTTGTTCTTGTCTTTGTCTTATCTATGGCCTTCTACGTAACAAGCAAACTTAAAATTCACTCAATGAATATTACATTGCAGAAGGAAGCACAGCAGCTTCAGGCGACTGTCAGCGCTAAACAGGAAGAGGTAAGCCAGCTTGAAACTGAAATCAATGCGCTTCAAAACAAGACTCGATTATTAGGTATGCTGGATAACAGCGTAAAAGACAATCAGAACAATATCTATATCATTGATGTACAATAATTGATATAATGGTTATTGTCATTAATGAACAACGGAATGGATGATTTGAAATGAACATAAAGCATACAAACAATAAGCTTGTCGGAATTACAATCAGTATGTTGGTAGTTGGAACATTAGTGGTAGCTAATGTTCTTTTTACCATGTTTACCCATAAGCATATATGGTCACAGAATGATGTATATGATTCGCGTATTGCTTCTTCTTTTATAAAGGCAAATGTCAATGCGAAACGTGGTACGATTTATGACCGCAACTATACGGTTATTGCCCAGGAAATCAAGGCCTATACAATTGTAGCCTATCTGGACACAAGCATTGTCGATGAGGATGGAAAAGCGGATTATGTAAAAGATACAAAGAAAACCGCTAAGAAGCTGGCAAAGGTACTGGATCTTGATAAGGATACATTGCAGGCGACTTTAGATAGGGCAATTGACGCGAATCTGACCCAGACAGAATTAGGGGCAGGGACAAAGCGTCTTGATAAGGAAACGATGGAAAAGGTGGATGCGTTGAATCTTCCAGGAATCCATTTTATTGATGCGGTCAACCGAAGCTATCCGGTTACGCCATATTCTTCCAATCTGATTGGCTTTGCTTCCTATGATGAAGATGAACAGAAAATCGTCGGGAAAATGGGACTTGAGTCAACCTTAAATGATGTATTAAGTGGTAAGGATGGATTAAAGGCATACCAGCGTACAATATATGGAGATATTCTTCCAGGTACAGAAATTATCTATGAGCAGGCCGAAGATGGAAACAATGTTGTATTGACGCTTGATTCCAACTTACAGACAACAGTAGAAAGTGCCATGAAGGAAACGATGCTTCTAAACAATGCGAAACGAGCATGGTGCATCGTTATGGAGTGTGAGACAGGGAATATTCTGGCATGGGCCAGCTATCCTACTTTTGATCAGAATACCCACGAAGAGATTCCCAATTATACCGATAATATTTCCGAGATGTCGTATGAACCAGGATCGGTTATGAAGACCTTTACCTATGCGACAGCTCTGGATACGGGGGTATTTCCCGAGAACACAAAATATCGTGCTGGTCAGTTTGATTATGGATATGATCCAAATACCGGAAAGATCAACCGTGTTGATGGCATTGAAACGGGGTATCCAACCATTCGAGATGCCTTGGGAAATGACTATGGTACTTTGACCTTTGAAGATGGATTTGCCCATTCATCCAATGTCGGTATCTGTGAATTATTAGCCAATTATATACAATATAAACAGTTTGATAAATATTTGGATAAATTCGGTTTCTTCCAGACGGTAGATGCACCATTCATCTCGGAAGTAACGGGATGGAAATCATTGGATATTCCCATGGGATATCTATCAAGTGGATTTGGTCAGGCAAGCTCTATTACTGTATTGCAGCTTGCCCAGGCATATACCGCAATCTTTAACGATGGCAAGATGGTCAAGCCCCATGTTGTATCCGCCATTGTGGATAGTACAACGGGACAGCCGATTGAAACATATGATACCGAAGTTGTTGGAACACCAATTACTAAGGAAACCGCCAATAAGATGTGTACAATGATGCGTCATGTCCTGGATGAAGGCATGTCAGGGGAACGCTTTAAAATCGATGGTGTGGATATGATTGCCAAGACAGGTACAGGGGAAATCTATGATGAAGAAACCCATACATATAGTACGGATACATTTACTTCATCCATCATGGCAGCAGCCCCTTATGATGATCCAAAGATCATGGTCTATTGGGGTATGATTTCCACAAACTATTTGAACTATTCACCTATCCAGTTCCAGCAGATTATGCAGGCTGCCTTGATTGCCAACAATATAAACGGAAATGAAGTTGCGACAAAAAGTGAGGAACAGGAAGGCTGGGAAACCTATGTAATGCCTAGCTTTATCAATCATACTATCAGCTATGCACAAGGCAAATACAATTCCATGAAGGTACAGACTGTATGCATTGGCGATGGAAGCAATATCATCTCGCAATATCCAGTGGCATCTTCGACTGTCAACTCAAATGATAGGATTTTCCTATTGACAGATGGTGAAAATATAACGATGCCAAATATGATTGGATGGACATATCGTGATGTAGCTTCATTCTGTCGATTGGCCGGTTTAACCCTGCAGAGCAGTGGTTCTGGTATCGTATCTGCACAAAGCATAGAAGTTGGCAAGCCAATTGAAAAAAATGGTGCCTTAGCCGTAGAACTTTCTTAAAATCACATAATTTAATATAATTTTATACCGTACAAATCGTGTTTTTATGGTATGATAGATTAGTAGTAAAAGGAGACAAAAGATGAGTAAGAAAAAAGTATATGCATCCTTAGAAATTGCAGATCAGGAAATCCGACTTGTCGTTTTGGAAATATTTGATGGACGCTACAATGTCCTACGTACGGAAAGCGTAGAATGCCAAGGTGTTGTTAAGCAGAAGATTGTTGATGAAGCCAATGTCGTTACTTCAATACGACAGGCTGTTACCAATGCGCAGGCAGCTCTAGGGTATCGTATTGAACGCGTCTTATTGGCTATTCCTAGTGTAAATGTACAGAGAAATAACCAGAAAATCCATGTGATGGTGGATGACGGTACAAAGAGCATCCGTTTATTCCATATCCAGCAGGGATATAATAAGGCAATTCAAAGAAGAGTATCGGACGATGTAGAATTTGTCAATGCGAACCGTGTTCTATATATTGTAAATGATGAAGAAATAAGAAAAGTTCCGGTATCAAAGAATGCGGAAGATTTCTATATGGATATCGATTTATTATATGCCGATAAAGAAACCATTTATTCCTATGCCCGCTGTGTTGAACAGGCAAATCTTGAAATTCTGGATTTATGCCTGGATTCCTATGCGATTGCCCAGCAGGCGGCTGTCTTAGTACAGAGCTATGATCGTTTAATGATTCAGGTAGATCTAGAGGAAGAGCACTGTACAATTTCATTATTCCAGAAAGGTAGAATGATGAATACAATCACGCTTGAAACGGGATATATGTCTTTTATCGAAGATTTACAGAAAGAATATGCTCTTTCCAATGCGGTTAGCTACAGACTGTTACAGAATGTACTGACAAGCGATGTGGAAGAGGCAAAAGATATTATTGTCTATATTGAACAGAAAGAAGATACACGCATTGAAATTACCGAAAAGCAGCTAGTTCAAAGCGTACTTCCAAAAATGCAGGCATGGATTGATCAGGTAAATGATGCATGCGATCCAATCGTTAAGAAGGCAAAGAGCCGTTATCTATTAACAGGAAAAGGTGCTAATATCTCCACATTCAAGGAATTAGAGAAGAAGTTCAATGCCGATGCACGTGTCTATGAGGAAATGAATATGGGTGCCCGCAGTGGTGCTTATGTATGTTGTCTAGGTATGGCATATGCATGGAATGAAATCAATGAAATTCGTCATAGCGATAAGATTTCAGTCAACAACAATGAATTGGAAGCAAGTATTGATACAATTCGTGCAAAGACAAAAGCAAATGAAGATGGAAATTTCACGAAAAAGTTGAAAAACGTTATTTTGACAGAAAGGGATTAGGTGAATAAAAATGACAGAATTCAATCAGGTTGCGAATATTAAAGTATTTGGTGTCGGTGGAGGCGGAGGAAACGCTGTTAACCGAATGGTAAACGATGGAGTCAAAGGTGTCGAATTCTTTGTAGCTAATACAGATATCCAGGTATTAAAGTCATCACCTTGTGACAATAAGATTATTTTAGGACGCGATACAACAAAAGGATTAGGAGCCGGAGGAAATCCTGAATATGGTCGCAAGGCAGCGGAAGAAAGCGAAGCTGAAATCCGTGAAGCCATCAAAGGCGCTGACATGGTATTCATCACTGCTGGTATGGGTGGTGGAACAGGAACAGGAGCTTCCCCATTAATCGCAAAGCTTTCTAAAGAAGAAGGTGCTTTAACGGTTGCGGTAGTTACTCGTCCATTCACATTCGAAGGACGTCGTCGTGCCAACAATGCCAAAGAAGGTATTGAAGAATTAAAGAAATATGTTGATTCATTAATCATCGTATCTAATGATAACTTATTGGAAGTTATTGGACGCAAGCCAATTGAAGAAGCATTCCAGGCTGCTGACAATGTACTTCGCCAAGGTGTGCAGACAATCTCTGACTTGATTGCGGTTCCTGCATTGGTTAACCTTGACTTTGCAGACGTTCGCTCTGTAATGCAGAATCAGGGTCGTGCCTTAATTGGTATTGGTATGGCTGAAGGTGAAGACAAGGCGATTGCAGCTGCTGAAAAGGCAATCCAGTCTCCATTATTAGAAGCACAGATCCATGGTGCACAATCTGCCATCATCAACATCACAGGTGGTGACAAGGTATCATTATATGACGCACAGAATGCGGTAGCTGTAATCCAGGATGCTGCTGGTGGCGAAATCGACTGCATCTTCGGTATCGCAATCAACGAACAGTTAGGGGATGCGATCATCGTTACTGTCATTGCGACAGGATTTGAAGAACCAAAGAAGATGAAGAAAAGAGCGGAAGCCGCTCCTCAACAACAGGCAACAAATTCATTGTTCACACAGCCTTCAACACGCACGGCTACAGTCGCAACAACTGTTGAAGAAGTATCACAGGATGATGAAATTCCACACTTCTTCTTCAATCGATAAGATTTACAAACAGCGAGCAATCGCTGTTTTTTATTTGCGTATCTATCATAATGCAATGATACTATAATTGTTTTATGACGTGATATCAATGCGTGAAAGTATGTATTTAGAGTATAAGGTGAACTACCTACTTATAGAAGATGAGGACTTCTTTTGTCGTTGTGTTAAAACGCCTTGTATTAAAAGGAAACAATCAATCATTTGAAGAATTGCCATCTAAAGATCAGAATCTTAGCTTTTAATTAAACATACATATACTATAGATGCTTCTTTATTATCCAATCATAAAAGATTCAAATGGTATCATAGGAATGATTCCTGTGGCAATTGTAGCCATCCTAATCGGTGTGAAGACAAAGAAGAATTGTGAAAAAGAATTTTAGTTAATATAATCGGAATCATACATATAATAGGATTAATCAACTTCATATGATTTAATTTAGGGTGATTATTGTAAAACTTCTTTGATAATAGTCACCCTAAATTTTGTAAAAGTATTGTTTTTAGGGTGATTATTATGTATATTAAATATGAAGAATCACCCTAAAAGGAATAATAGTATGAGTAATATAACAGAAATTCAAAAGTTATTAAATGAAAAAGCTGATTTGCAGGCACAAGTTAATATTTCTGCTTTTGATGGTAGTATTGAAGTTAAAACAGTAAATGAACAAAGATATATTTATGTTAGAAAAAGAGAGGCTGGAAGGTATAAGTCTACTTATATTGATAAATATTCTGATGAGCTTTATGCAATGGCAATTAATCAGTCTCAGCAAATCAGAACTGTCAAGAAACGGTTAAGAGCAATTGAAAAGGAACTTGCTAAACTAGGCTATGTAGAAAGTGAACTGACACCAAGAGTAAAACTTAATATAGATTTTGCAAGAGCTAATGTGAAGAGTTTGATTTATGATCAAGCAGTATTGGAAGGCGTTTCCACAACATTTCCACAAACAGAGACGATTTTGGAAAATGGAGTGGTAAACGGTGTGAAAGCAAGTGATGTGCAGAAAATACTTAATCTAAAACATGCATGGGAATTTATCGTGGATCCAGATGTAGTAGCATCACCTTGCAATTATTATCTGCTTAGTCACATAGCACGTTTGGTGAATGAAGGTTTTTTTGAAAATGGTGGATCTGTTAGAGGTGTACCCGTTACTATAGGAGGTTCAAGTTATGTGCCACCAATTCCAAATGAATTAGATGTAAAAGAGAGAATTGATGAGATACTACATTCGGGGTTAGAAGACATAGATATCGCAATTAATCTTACCCTATATTGTATGAAATCACAGATCTTTATCGATGGAAATAAAAGGGCGGCTATAATATTTGCAAATCATTTTATGATAGGACATGGAATTGGACTTTTAGTAGTACCAGAGGGTATCGTTTCTGAATTTAAAGCCCTTCTTGTAGCCTATTATGAAGATAGCGTCAATGAAGAAATAAAAACATTCTTGAAGGAAAAATGTTGGCGCAAATTTTAATGCTATGTTAGTGAGCTAAATTAGACTTCAATGAATAATTTGATATTATGATTTATAGCTGCTTTGGAGAAAATCTAAGAGTGGATTTTTGCTTCAAGAAGCAAGGAAACCATCAAAGACAAGACAAAGCAACTGAAAAAAAGAGTTAAAACTAATAAATTGTATGCGTATTTTCCCTATTTCTATCTTAAAACACTTGATCTAAGGGATTGATAGTATCCGATTTGGAAAAGATATTGATGAAATTAACGATCGACGCATTCTTGAAAATATGTCTATTTTAGAAATGTATGATAAGGCACTGGATATGCATCGTACTTATTACCAATATGAAAAGATAGAGGGAGCCTATCGCAAACAGATGGAGCGTATACCTGAAACAGCTTTTCGTGAAGCAATTGCCAATGCCTTTGTGCATCGATATTGGGATGTTCAAAGTTTTATCCGTATAAGCATGTTTGATGATCGCATTGAAATTGCTTTTCGTGCTGGTTTAAGTGAAAAGGAATATCTGGATGGACAGGTTTCCATCTTACGAAATCCAATCGTTGGAAATCTATTCTTTCGCCTTCGTTATATCGAACGATTTGGTACAGGTATAAAACGAATCAATAAGACATATAAGACATCAAAAAGAAAGCCCGTCTATAGAGTCTATGAGAACTCTATTTATAGGGAACTTCCTGCAATTGAAAATGATGTTCCCTCACTGAAGATGAACGACGGATTATAAGCTTATTTGGGGATAATCTTCGCTTATCCCGTCATTATATTGAAGCAGGAAGCAAGTTAGGAAAGGCAAAATCCATTCGTATTCTAAATGGATTGATTGAAATGAATATCTTATCAAAAGATGGAATTGGTAAATCTACAAAATACTATTTGAATAAATAGGGTATAATATATATAAGGAGTTAATTTTATGTATACATTAAGTCATTGTCATATACTGGATGGAACGAAGCATATGACAGTTCAAAAGGATATGAATATTATTGTTGATGGGGAAAAGATTGTTGAAATCTCAAAAGAAGTGAAAGGAAAAGAAATCAATTGTGAGGGAATGTATGTCATTCCAGGATTGATTAATCTGCATGTTCACTTGCCAGGCAGTGGCTATCCAAAGAAAAGAAAACAGGATTCAACAAAATTGGCAAAGTTAGCTTTAGCCAATCGTTTTACCCGCACCGTCACAAGAAAGATGTGTGAGAATTACGCAAAGATTGCCCTTCGCTCTGGGGTTACTACGATACGCTGTGTAGGCGGATTAGGAACCTATGATACAACCATTCGTGATAACACAAAGCTGGAAGTACCACGAATGTTAGTATCCAATCGTGCGATTACTACACCAGGGGGTCATATGGATGGAAGTGTTGCGATTGCCATCGATAGTGCCGGTGAATGCATGGATGCTTTTGATCTGATCACAAAGGAGAAGGTTGATTTAATTAAAATCATGGTAACCGGTGGTGTTATGGATGCCACAAAGCGCGGGGAGCCAGGGGTTGTCAAGATGAGTGATAAATATATCTCTTTAATCTGTTCGATGGCGCATAAGAAAGGATTAAAGGTAGCTGCCCATGTGGAAAGTACCCAGGGTATTGAAATTGCGCTTCGCTGTGGTGTGGATACCATTGAACATGGCGCTGTTGTGACGGATGCGATTCTTGAACTATATAAGGAAAAAGGGGCCGCTGTCATCTGTACATTATCCCCAGCCATTCCTTATGCCCGCTTTGATCGTAACTTGACAGGTATTGATGAATTTGTCCAGTTCAATGGCAATGTTGTATTGAATGGAATCATTGATAATGCCCGTAAGGGAATCAAACATGGAATTCCTGTGGGACTTGGAACGGATACAGCTTGTCCATTTGTAACCCACTACAATATGTATCGGGAACTGATCTTCTTTGAAAAACTGGTTGGCGTATCCAAATCCTTCGCCCTTTACAGTGCCACTTTAAACAATGCCAGAATTGCAGGTATTGATGATATCACGGGAAGCATTGAAGTGGGAAAGAGTGCGGATCTTGTCTTTATCAAAGACAATCCCTTAAAGGATTTAAATATATTATCAACACCTTCCATGGTCTTTATACAAGGAAAACAGGTTCAGGATTTAACCATTAAAAAGAATAAAAAAGTGGATGAACTACTGGATGAATATATTCATACTTTAAACTAATTGAAAATGTTTTCATTTACTGTAAGTTTCTTTCAATTTGATTGACATTTTCATCTTTATTCATTAAACTATTAGTATTATAAAGATTGCGATGATAAGAAATAGTAGATAAAGTAAGCTTGTAGAGACTTCTTGGCTGGTGAAAAAGAAGAGTGGCCTTTATTGAACACATCTTGGAGCTATATAGATGAACTAGAGTAGTTTATATCGTATCCCGCGTTAAGGGTTTGAGGCTGGTATTTTTATCAGTGAAATAAGGTGGAACCACGTAAGTTAACTTTCGTCCTTTGGATGAAAGTTTTTTTATTTATAGGAGGCATATATATGGAACAGATTCAGATTCCTTTTGGAATGAGAGATTTAATTTTGGATGAATGCATCAAGAAGCGTTCGCTGCAGCATAAAATTGAACATATCTTTGAAAGCTATGGATATGATGAAGTTATGACACCATCGGTTGAATTCTACTCTACGTATTTAAATGCCTTTGATGATGTCCAGGAAGAAGATATGTTTAAGCTATTTGATCAGAATGGAAAGATTATTGCCTTGCATACCGATATGACGGTACCAATTGCCAGAGTCTGTGCAACCAAGTTTAAGGATATCCAACCACCCTATCGATGCCGTTATACATCCAATGTCTATAAGGTTCGAAAGACATTTGCCGGAAAGCGTTCGGAAGTCACAGACTGTGGTATTGAATGCATTGGTATGGAGAAATCCAATCTGGAAGTCTTATTGTGTGCCATTGATGTCATGGAAAGCTTAAATATGGAATATACATTGGAAATTGGAAATGTCAATGTGTTCAAATATGCATGTTCCAATTTAAATATTCCTACTGATCTGCTTCAATCTTTAATTGATCGCAAGAGTATGGTGGAATTAAAGGCATATCTGAAGGAATTGAATTTGGATAAGGCGGCCTTTGATTTCTTTATGGAACTTCCATTCTTATCGGGAAATGAAGAAATCCTGGATAGAGCCCTTAAAGTTTGTTTCAATAAGGAATGTAAAGAAACCATTGAAACATTAAAGGAACTTGTGAATACGATAAAAAGGATTAAGCCATCCGCTAAATTGACATTTGACTTGGGAAAGGTGCCTCACTTTGAATATTATACAGGCATCATCTTTGAAGGCTTTGTGGAAAATGTCGGAACATCGGTATTAAGTGGTGGTCGCTATGATCAGCTCTTAAAGAAGTTTGGGCAGGATTTGCCAGCCTGTGGGTTTTCTGTGAAACTGGATTATCTGCTGGATGGTATGGATGTAGAGAAGGAAGAGAAGCTTATTGTTGCCTATCCATTATCAAAACAGGAAGAAGCATATAAGCTTGCAGATGCATTAAGAAAAGATAAAAAGGTAATCTGTATGATACAGGATATCGAAGATATACAGATTCAGGAGGTAGCATAATGGCATTATCTATCGCTTTGACAAAAGGACGTCTGGAAAAGAATACCGTAGCTATGTTAGAGACATGTGGCTATGGGATTGACTGTTTAAAGGATAAAGGAAGAGCACTGGTTTTTCAGGATTCAATAAAGGATATCCGCTATTTTCTCGTTAAATCCAATGACTGTATCACCTATGTTGAACATGGTGTTGCCGATATCGGTGTTGTCGGAAAAGATACATTGATTGAAGGTAGCAAGGACTATTATGAAATGTTAGATCTTGAAATGGGAAAATGTAAATTCATTGTGGCTAGCCTTCCTGAAAATGAACTATTTTCAAAGGTTGGACATATCAAGATTGGGACAAAATATCCAACGGTTGCCAACAGCTATTTTCTATCAAAGGGAATGGATGTGGAAATCATTAAGATTGATGGTTCGGTTGAACTGGCACCTATTTTAGGCTTATGCGATGGCATTGTCGATATTATGGAAACAGGAACAACTTTAAAGGAAAACGGACTGGTTGTCCTGGATACAGTCTGTGATATATCCGCTCGTGTGATTGTGAATAAAGCGAGCTTTAAATTAAAAAGAGATGAAATTATGCAGGTCATCAACGATTTGAAAGGAGTTGTAGAGAAAAATGCTTCAGGAAATCAATAAGAACAATGCAAAGGAATTATTAGCCTATCTGGAT